>NZ_JBFUHO010000015.1:0-134134 GCF_056402355.1 Variovorax sp. P4_B11 | reverse complement strand
GTGGCTGAACATGGTCGAGCGCTTCTTCCGCGACATCTCGGAGAACCGCATCCGGCGCGACAGCTTCACCAGCGTGCCTGAGCTGGAATTGGCGATCGATCTCTATGTCGAGCACCACAACGCCAACCCCAAACCCTTCATATGGACCGCCAGCGCGACCGACATCCTGGCCAAGGTCACGCGAGCCAAGGCCGCGCTGGCAAGGAGTACAAGATAAGTACATATCTGAGTGGCGCACTGCACTAGGGACCTCGCTGTCTGGAAGGAAGGCATGGGCACCGCCGCCTCGCTGGGCGTGGACTTCCCTTGGTCCAATAGCCGAGGTGACCAGATCTGTGGGAACATGCGGACGGGTCGCTCGCAGGGAGAGTGCCTCCGAGGCGGACTCCCTCGTGCCTATGAGGCGGATCTGCACGACACGTGAAAGGAGAACGCAATGAAACGTCGCAAGCTACTCGTCATCGGTGCATCGCTGGCATCGTTGCTGGCCCGCGGTGCCTACGCGAAGGACAAGTCCGCCAAGCAGGCCGAGGTCAGGGCAAAGGCCAAGCAGGCGCTCGAGGACTTCTACAAGGCCGATGCCGAGATCAAGAACGCGGTAAGCAAGGCGCCCGGTTACGCCGTGTTCACGACCTACGGTCTGAGCTTCGGCCTTGGTGGAGCGGGCGGGAAGGGCATAGCGCACGACAGCAAGTCCAAAAAGGACACGTACATGGACATCGCTCAGGCGAGCGCTGGCCTGCAGATCGGGGCCTCCGACACGCGCTATCTTTTCGTGTTCAAGGATGCCAAGTCGCTGGCCGACTTCATCGACAACGGCTGGGATGCCTCGGCCGGCGCTGCCGCGGGCGCAGGCACCGGCAAGGACGAGGCCAATATCAAGGCGGGTGCTGTCGCCTTCTCGGGCGGCACCGCTTACGTGCTGACCAAGGCCGGCCTACAGGCGGGGGTGTCCCTCGGAGGCTCGAAGGTCTGGAAGGACAAGGACCTGAACTAGGGTTCGGACGTGGATCGCGCCGTGCGCTCGACCGCGCCGAGGGCCTGGGTGTAGAAGGAGATCGCATCTCATGAAGCATCGATTCAGAGCACGGGCTTCCAGATCTCCGGAACAGCATCACGCGAGCATTTTGCGCAGGTGCCGCGGCGCAAGGCTGGCAAGGCCCACAAGCCCTCGCGTGCCGAGAAGCACTCTGCGCAGGCGGCGGCCCTGCAGGCCGCGAGTAGAGCGCCGAAGAAGTCAGCGAAGACCTGAGAAGGCTCTCAGGCGCCGCGCGTGCGCACAGAAGGTGTAAGAGGAGGGCGAATGCGCAAGCGGATAATTAATCAAGATTCTCAAAATGTCGTACCCGCTGATCAAGGATGGCTAGACTTGCAAAGCCTGGCGGAAGTTGAACTGACGTCCGAAGACCAGGCCAACCCGATCGAGGCGGCGCTGGTATCCGGCGCCGGTTTGGGCTGGCGAGCGGCACAAGCCGGGGAACAAACGATCCGCCTGTTGTTCGACGAGTCGCAGAGGGTGAGGCGTATTCAACTACTGTTTCACGAAGATCAGCAGGCGCGCACGCAAGAGTTCGTGATGCGGTGGTCGTCGGATGGCGGTCAATCTTACCGGGAGATTGTGCGTCAGCAATACAACTTCAGCCCGCCAGGTGTGACGCGCGAGTTTGAAGACTATGCGGTCGACCTCGCCGACGTGACGACATTAGAACTAAGAATCGTTCCGGACATAAGTGGCGGCGATGTTCAGGCATCGGTTGCACAGTTACGCATCGCATAATCGATGCGAGTGGCCCGCTTATCGTTCACAGATTGAAGGGGCAACAGGAAGGTCCGGTCCTGGCCGTTGGCCGGTCCAGCGCAACAACGATCCGGCACGGCCACAAGCGGTCGCCCACAGAAGTCCGCTTTCAGGCGCGGCGCCGTTGAGTGGCTGCGCCATAGACCACCCATCATCGAATCCATCGGGCTGCGAACCTCGCCCCTCGCATCGTGGAAGCGTAGTATGAGGGGACGTTCATTTGTCGATGAGGTGATTCAGTGACGGATCGGCGAGCGTTCATCGGCGGCGTCGCGGGTGGCCTTCTCGCCTCGCCCCTCGTCACCTTCGCGCAGCAGCACACAAAGCTGCGCCGGATAGGAATTCTCGACAGCATCTACGGGACACCTTGGGACGCCTTTCGCCGAGTACTGCGCGAACTGGGCTACGTCGAAGGCCGCAATATCACAATGGAGTGGCGATGGGCGGAAGGGAAGGCTGATCGGTTTCCCGAGCTTGCTACCGAGCTCGTTGAATTGAAGGTGGACCTCATCGTCACAGCGAGCACGCAGGCGGCCCTGGCCGCCAAGCAGGCGACCAGCTCCATTCCGATCGTCATGGCAATCTGCTCTTATCCCGAAAAAATGGGCCTCGCCGAGAGCCTCGCGCACCCCGGCGGCAACATCACGGGATTTAGTAACATCGCACCGGAACTCATAGGCAAGCGTCTCGAACTGCTCAACGCGATCGCACCAAAGGTCTCCCGCGTCGCAGTGCTGTGGAATCCGGCAAGCCGGATCGAGCAATACGGGTTCCGGGAAGTGCTGGCGCGTGCCGCTGTGGTCGGCGTTGACATCCAGTCAATCGAGGTGCGTACGCCAGACGACTATCCCGCGGCCTTCGCGACCGTGACTGCCAGCCGAGCAGAGGCCTTCCACGCCTTCGGTAATCCAGTCAACTTCATGCACCGGCAGCTCATTGCCGACTTCGCGTTGAGGAACCTGCTCCCGAGCAGCTACGAAGCGAAGGTGTTCGTTGAGTCAGGCGGTCTCCTGTCGTATGGGCCAAGCTTCATCGACCTTTTCCAACGCGCCGCGAGCTACGTCGACAAGATCCTCAAGGGTGCAAATCCCGGCGACCTGCCGATCCAGCTACCGACGAAATTCGAGTTCGTGATCAACTCGAAAACGGCGAAAGCGTTGGGGCTGACGATTGCCAGATCGCTGCTGGTACTCGCAGACAATGTCATTCAGTGACTCGCAGCTATTGCCGCGTTTAATTCATGCCGGCCATTGCGCGACGTCCGTTCGATCTGCTGCCGGTGGACTACTACCACGTCGTCTTCACCTTGCATGGCCTTGCTGCCGATGAGGCGTCGCAGTTCGACAGCCGACTTCTCGACCAACTCGTGGCCGGTGGTGACGGGGATGCTCATCATCGGATCGCTCAATCCGCCGTGATGTTGGCGCGGCGAGCCAGTGCGCGCATCAAGGGCAGCTCGCGATTGATGAGTTCGGCCATCGCGGCGGAGCCCGCGAAGGTGGGCTCAAAGCCCTGGGCCACCAGCTTGGCGCGCGTGTCGGGGTCGTCCATCGCCGCTGCAAGGGCTTTCTCCAGCTTCGTCTTGACCTCGGGCGGCATACCCTTCGGGCCGGCCAACGCGAGCCATGTGTCCATGTCGATCTCCGGATAGCCACTCTCGGCCATCGTGGGCACGTTCGGCAGCAGTGCTGAGCGCTTGGCGGTTGTCACCGCGATGGCCTTGATCTTGCCGCCGCGAAGCTGAGGAATCGCCGCCGACACGGTGTCCACCGTAAACGGAACCTGTCCGCCGATCAGGTCGGTCATGGCTGGTGCGCTGCCCTTGTAGGGCACATGGGTCATCCTCAGATGGGTGGCCGACAGGATGGCTTCGGCCGCGAACTGCGAGGTCGTGCCGGTGCCGAACGAGCCGTACGCGTACTTGCCCGGCGACGCTTGCACGTAGTCCACGAACTGCTTGACCGATTGCGCCGGCACTTGAGTGTTGGCAAGCAGGATCAGGCCGCTGCGGCCGGCGATGCCGACAGGGTCGAAGCTCTTGATCGGGTCGTAGGGCAGGTTGTTGCGGATCGCAGGGTTGATGGTGAATGTGGTTCCGGAGCTCACCAGCAGCGTGTAGCCGTCCGCCGGTGCCTTGGCCACGTACGACGCGCCGATGATCGTGCCTGCGCCTGCGCGGTTATCCACGATCACCGGCTGGCCAAGGAGGGAGCCGAGCTTTTGTCCGATGACGCGTCCCATCACGTCGGCGCCGCCGCCCGGAGGGAATGGAATGACGAGCGTGATCGGGCGGGAAGGGTAGGCGTCGGCGGCCAAGGCCGGCACTGCGAAGAGGGACGTCAGCAGGCAGGCGAAACCAAGCAAGGTCTTTTTGAATGTGGGGGTCATAGTGGCTCGGTCAATTGGCACGGTTTGTCATGCTAGGCGGCGCCATACTCACTAACAAGCGCAACCATTAGAATCTTTCGTTGCCGAATCGGCATTCGACAACAAGGAGGCAGGATGCAGGGCAGGGTGTTGCAGGAAACGGCTGTGCGCTACTTTCTCGAAGTCGCGCGAACCGGCTCGGTGAAAGAGGCCGCGCTCAAACTGAATGTTGCGCCCTCGGCGGTGAGCCGCCAGATTGCCCGCCTCGAAGCCGATCTGGACACCTTGCTTTTCGAGCGGCGAGCGCGTGGGATGGTGCCCAATGCCGCCGGCGAACTCTTGGCGGCGCATGCGCAGCGAGTGCAGCAGGACATCGAGCGGGTCACCGGCGAGATCAGCTCCTTGCGCGGTCTACGGGCGGGCAGCGTGCGCCTCGTCAGCGTGGTCGGGTTCGCGTCCGAGTTCCTCCCGACGCTGATCGCGCGGTTTCATCTTCGCTATCCGGGCTTCAAGTTCCACCTCGAGGTGTGCCCCAGGGGCGACATCCCGCGTAGGATCCGCGACGGCGAGGCCGACATCGGCATCACGCTCAGCGGCGTGCCCGAGGCGCGGATCCGCGTCGAGCTGCGCCACCCTAGCCCGGTGCTCGCGGTCATGTCGCCCGGCCATCCGCTGGCTGGGCAGCGTCAGGTTTCGCTGAGGCAGGTGGTCGGCTATCCGCTCGCGCTTCCGCCCAAGGACACCTCGTTGCGGCAGTTGCTCGAGATCAGCTGCGGCCGCCAGGGCCTGCAATACACCGCCGCGCTGGAGAGCAACCAGTTCGATGCGCTAGTGAGTTACGTCGCGGCTTGCGACGCCATTGCGTTCTATGGCGAGGCCTCGATCCGGACCCGCCTCCAGCGTGGAGCGATCGTTGCAGTCCCCCTGCGAGACCGCGAGATGAACGAACGCCATCTCGAAGTCCAAACGATGGCTGGGCGCAATCTGCCGGATGCGGTGAAAGCGTTTACCGAATACCTCGTCGAAGCCTTGCAGGCTCCGGATTGATTAATCGGTTTCCTTTTTGGCAACGGTAGCTTCTGAATATTGCATCCACGGCACTCCAACGAGCCCGGAAAATGGCCACATGAGCACTACATCTGCCCTTCCATTCTCCAAATTCCGCACCGCCGCCGACCTTGTGTTCCTGTCCGGAGAGGTGCCGGTGGCCGCTGACGGCAGCATCCCCGAAGGAATCGAGGCGCAAACCAGATTGACGCTGGAGCGGATCGCCGCGACCTTGTCGACCGTGGGATTGGGGCTGTCGGACGTGGTGTCCGCCACTGCATTCCTGACGCACAAGGAGGACTTCGCTGCCTTCAACGCGGCCTATGTGGCTCATTTCTCCGAGCCCCTCCCGGTGAGGGCGACAGTGTGTACCGGGCTGCTGGCTCCTTCGCGGATCGAGATCAGCGTCATCGCAGCACTGAAGTAGTAACTGCTCGCGATCGGCGAGTCACTGAACACTCATGAGCTCTGAAATCCTGGTCCTAGGCGCCGGTATGGTGGGCGTGAGCACTGCCCTCGCGTTGCGGCAGCGCGGCCACCAAGTCACCTTGATGGACCGCCGCAGCGCCTGCCGGGAAACCTCGTATGGGAATGCCGGCATCATCCAGCGCGAAGCGCTGCTGCCCTATGCCTTCCCGCGCGACTGGCGCTCACTCGTCAAGGTTGCGCTCGGGCGCGGTAACGATGTGCACTACCATCTGTCGGCGATGTTGGGGCTCGCACCACGGCTTGCCCGCTACTGGAGCAACTCGGCGCCGGACACATACCGACCGATCGCGCAGGCGTACGGCAGGCTCATCGAACACTGCCTGTCCGAGCACGATGCATGGATGCGCCTCGCCGGCGCGCAGGATCTCGTCAGCAAGAAGGGCTGGTTGCAGGCCTATCGGACGCCGTCCTTGCTGGATGCAGCAGGAGCACAGGCGCGGGAGCTGGCGGAGCACAACGGCCTTTCATGCGAGCTGCTCGACGCCGCCGCGCTCGCGCGAACGCAACCTGCGCTGCGCGGGCAGATGGCCGGCGCGATCCACTGGAAAGACCCGTGGTCAGTCTGCGAGCCGGGAGAGCTGGTGGAGCGCTATGCCGCTTTGTTCAAGCAACTCGGCGGCAGCTTCGCCATCGGCGAAGCCCGCTCCCTGCACGAGCAACGCGGCGGCTGGGCGGTGCGAACGGCGGATGGCGGGCTCGAAGCCGAGCATGTGGTGATCGCACTCGGGCCCTGGTCCGACGAGGCCACCCGTGCGCTGGGCTACCGTCTTCCGCTGTTCATCAAGCGCGGCTACCACCGGCACTATGCGGAGGGCACAACGCTTGCCATGCCGATGCTGGACGTTGAACTTGGCGTGATGCTTGCGCCGATGAAGTGCGGCACGCGCATCTCGACCGGAGCGGAGTTTGCAAGGCGCGACGCGCCCGCCACACCCGTGCAGCTGTTCCACGCGGAAAGGTCCGTCCGGCAACTCCTGGATCTCGGCTGGCCCGTCGAAATGAACCCTTGGCTCGGCGCGCGGCCCTGCACGGTCGACATGAAGCCCGTCATCGGGGCGGCGCCCCGGCATCGCGGACTGTGGTTCAACTTCGGCCACGCGCATCAAGGCTTCACGCTGGGCCCCGCAAGTGGGCGGCTCCTTGCGGAGCTGATGACTGGCGAATTGCCCTACATCGATCCGGCACCTTACTCGCCTCGTCGATTCTGACGGTCTTCCCGATTCAGACCGGCTCGACCAACCCGGCCGCAGACGGGCAATCGCGGGTTTCAGGAGCGTGTGCGCACTGACCACGCGTCGGACAACAATCGGCCACAACCAGTCATTCGAACCAGACTGCGTTTGTAATCGCCCAGTCCGGGTTCCAAGGCTCAAGGTCGCACGGCAATCTCGTTCTTAACCGCCTTAACGCCTTTCACACTGCGCGCAATGCTTTCCGCCGTGGACTTCTCGGCGGCGTTCTTGGCGAATCCAGCGAGCATGACCGTCCCGTTGAGCGTTTCGACCGAGATGCTGGATGCGTCGACGAGCTTGTTCTCAACAAATCGGCCCTTGACCGTCGTGGTGATGCCTGCATCGTCGATATAAGCCCCGGTGGACTCCTGCCCCCTGGTGACAGCACAGCCCGACATGGTAAGCAACGCCACGGCTGTGAGCGTGGCGGAAATGGTGGCGCGAATAGTCATTTTGAATCTCCTGCGAACTTTGATCTGCCAACCGCCCCGATCGGCCGGAGCAGGGCCTCACGCCAAGCACATTGAAGCCCACTCATCGTTGATTCCCCTTGATAGGGACTCCAGCACACCGACGTGTCCCCTTGTCCATCAAAGGCGAAGCGCCTGGATCAACCCAGTGTTGCGATCGCTCCGGCTGCCGTCTGTGCACTACCGAACACAGGTGATATGATTTGAATCAAACCGTAGACGTTGGCGGTCGCCGTAGCGATCCTCAGAGCCACGCTGGATACGAAAATGCTGGTGCTTTCAGACCCCAGGTCGAATCGCCTCCTTGCTGCCCTGCCCGATGCCGAATGGCAGCGCTGGCTCCCGCAGCTGGAAGCGGTCGAGATGCCGCTGGGACAGGTGCTGTATGAGTCTGGCAGCACATTGAGCCACGTCTACTTTCCAACCACCGCCATCGTCTCCTTACTGTACGTGATGGAAGACGGCGCGTCCGCGGAAATCGCCGTCGTCGGCAATGAAGGCATCGTGGGTATCTCGCTCTTCATGGGCGGCGAGTCCACCCCCAGTCGAGCGGTCGTGCAAAGCGCCGGTCACGGCTTCCGGCTCAAGTCTCAGGTGCTCAAGGAGGAGTTCAACCGGGCTGGACCGGTCCTGCACCTGCTGCTGCGATACACCCAGGCGCTGATCACACAGATGGCGCAAACGGCGGTCTGCAACCGGCACCATTCGCTCGATCAGCAGCTGTGCCGTTGGCTGCTTCTGAGCCTGGACCGGCTACAAGGCAGCGAGCTGGTGATGACACAGGAGCTGATCGCCAACATGCTCGGCGTGCGTCGCGAAGGCGTGACCGAAGGCGCCCTCAAGCTCCAAAGGGCCGGCCTGATCAACTACGCGCGCGGTCACATTACCGTGCTGAACCGGCCAGGGCTCGAACAGCGGTCCTGCGAGTGCTACACGGTGGTCAAGAAGGAGTACGACCGGCTCCTTCCGAAGTGCGTCGCGACCTAGCTGCTGACGCAGCAACTGGGCAATGACCGAGGACGGCAAGGATCAATGCTGCGCACATCGGGTTCTCGTCCACCGATAGTGCAACCCGACTTTCGCACGCTGAGCCGAAATTCCGCCGTGCTACCAAGGGGCCCTGGCACGCCTGGTTGCCTAGAGCACCAACGAATCAAAGTTGTGTTCGGTAGCGTACAGACCCACGCAACGCACGGGGATACCGTGGCCTTGCTGGCAGTTTCGCGACCCGCTCGGATTCGAGGGGCTGGCAGTGTGGAAAGATCGTGAGAAGTTCTCATGTCCGAGACGTGCCACGAACTTCACTTTCCTGCAATTTCAAGGAGAAGCGCCATGAGTCTAGGCACCATTCTTTTGATCGTTCTGATCCTGATGCTGATCGGCGTGATACCCACCTGGCCGCACAGCAGAAGCTGGGGTTATGCACCCGTTGGCGGTTTGGGTCTCGTCTTGCTCATCGTCCTCGTGTTGGTATTACTGGGACGGCTATGACAGATCGATCCAATCTGTCGCCGGCCAGTTGGCCGCCTTTGCGCTGAACGTTGATGAAATCCGACTCGGTTAGAAGAGGCCCAATGCCACTTGACCTAAATTCGATCCAAACGCGCGAGCCGCGCTTGGAAGACCTCGCGACCTATCTGCAGCGGGCTCGGGAGCAGGAACGTGCGCACCTCGCCCTCGAACTTCATGATGAACTCGGTGCACTGCTGATGGCAGCCAAGCTCGATGTGGCCTGCCTGAAAGCGAACTTGGGCTCTGTGCCTCCAGAAATCGCGCGACGCCTTGCGCACCTGGGCGAAATCCTCAATGGAGGCATTGCGCTGAAACGCAGGATCGTCGAAGGGCTATGTCCCTCGACGCTCGCCCACTTGGGACTGGTAGCCTCACTGGAAAGCTTGGCGCGCGATTTTGGCTTGACCTCCGGGATCGAGATTAGGACTGATCTCGAAGCGGTGAGCCTCGACGAATGGGCCCAACTCGCGGTGTACCGACTCGTTCAAGAGTGCCTTACCAATGTCGCCAAGTACGCGGGTGCCACCAAAGCACAGATCGTTCTGGAGAACCGCCAACGGGAAGTGATGGTCGTCGTGCTCGACAACGGCACGGGGTTCGATGTCGAGCATGTGTCTGACACTCATGGACTGAGGGGGATTCAGCATCGCGTTGAGGCCTGCGGCGGCCTATTTTCGGTGACTTCGGCCCCAGGGCAGGGAACTCGTGTCGAGGCACTGCTGCCCGGGGGACTCGCTGGAACCGAAGTCAAGGCTTTCGAATTCGACAGCACCTCGACGACTCGACGATCCGCAGCGAATCCGGCAGTCATGCAATAGGCTGGGCGCCAAGCGGCGGAACGGGATCTTCGGCATCGTGCGCCTCATGTCGAAGTTCGAGCTACCGGTATCGGGAAGGGCGAGTGACCGGAATGGGCCCACAAGAGCCGCTCAGCAGACACAAGGGATGCCCTGAAGCGGCCGTTGGGTTCCGCCTGGCCGGCGAACGTAGAACCGGAAATGGTGACGCACCCCGTTGAGGACACAGGAAATGCTGTCGCGGTCGCCACCGCCGCACGACATCAAACCTTCGCAAGTGCGCGTCGCGCTTGATGGTAGGGAAGGGGATTTGGTGACGCGCGACAGTGTCATGCCGACACAGAGAGTAGTTGGAGCCAATGCGACACTGTTTGTGCTCTAGTTTTCGGATAGCGAAACGGCGCGTGTTGTCGCTGGCTTCAAAGGAACTTCCGAAGAGCCCAGTTCTGATCAGGGCGTCGTGCGGGACGGCCGCGCCGCTCATCCGTCTACCACTCGATGACCGGCGGCACCGCGCAGATGGCGCAGGCGGCTCCAGAGGGCGCACGCGACGAACCCGGCGTCTTGGGCTTCATGGTGGATCAGCGTAATGCCATGGCGCCATCGTGTGGCGATCAGGCCCGGGCGGCGCACTTCCTACAATGAACACTTCATCTTTCGGAGCCAGCGATGATCGTCGAGCGCATCTGGACCGGAAACGCCTACCGCAACTACAACTACCTGATCGCATGCCCCGAGAGCGGTGAGGCGCTCGCGGTCGACCCTCTGGACCACCAGAAATGCCTGGCCGCCGCGCAGGCGAAGGGCTGGCAGATCACGCAGATTCTCAACACGCACGAGCACCACGACCATACCGGCGGCAATGCGGCCGTCGTCGCCGCGACCGGGGCCAAGGTGATCGCGCATCACCGTGCCGGCGCGCGCATTGCTGACGTGAATCGCGGCGTCAAGGCCGGCGACGTGATCAAGGTCGGCAAGACCGTCGAGCTCGAATGCATGGACACGCCCGGCCACACCATGTGCCACATCTGCCTGCTCTCCCACACCGAGCAGCCGGCGCTCTTCTCCGGTGACACGCTGTTCATCGCGGGCGCGGGCAACTGCCACAACGGCGGCAATCCGGAAGACCTGTACACCACCTTCGTCGATCAACTCGCGAAACTACCCACCGAAACCCGTGTCTACCCGGGCCACGACTACATCGAGAACAACCTCCGGTTCACGCTCGCCCGCGAGCCCGACAACGCCGCCGCCCAGGCGCTGCTGCCCAACGTAACGGGGCACGATCCGGCGATGGTACGCGTCACGACGCTGGGTGAGGAGAAGCAGTTCAACACCTTCCTGCGCCTCTCCAGCCCGAGTGTCATCGCCGCGCTGCGCGAGAGTTTTCCGGAGCTGCCCGAACAGCCGGATCCGAAGACGGTGTTCCTCAAGCTGCGCGAATTGCGCAACACATGGTGAACCGCCCGCGAAGGAGACAGCCCCATGCCGCACCGCAGCCTGCACGTCGACGACGTGCTGTACCAGTACCTGATGGACCAGTCGATCCGTGAGCATCCGGCTCAAGTGGCGCTGCGCGCGGCCACCGCGTCCCACCCCCACGCCGGCATGCAGATTGGTCCCGACCAGGGTCAGTTCATGGCGCTGCTGGTCAAGCTCCTGGGCGCGCGCCGGGCGATCGAAGTTGGTGTGTTCACCGGCTACAGCGCGTTGACCGTTGCGCTCGCCTTGCCTGACGACGGGCGGCTGCTCGCCTGTGATATCAGCGATGAATACACGCGTGTCGGCCGCCCGTACTGGGAGCAAGCTGGTGTGGCGCACAAGATCGACCTGCGCCTGGCCCCGGCGCGCGAGACGCTCGACGCGCAACTGGCCACCGGCGCCGCCGGGCAATACGATTTCGCCTTCATCGATGCCGACAAGACCGGCTACGACGCCTACTACGAACGTTGCCTGCAACTGCTGCGTCCTGGCGGGCTGATCGCCATCGACAACACACTGTGGAGCGGCAGTGTGGCGCGGCCTGCGAAGGACGCCGACACGGCGGCATTGCAGCAGCTCAATACCAAGGTGCGTGACGACCAGCGGGTTGACATGTCGATGCTGCCGATCGGTGACGGCCTGACACTTGTGCGAAAGCGCTGAGCGCTCATCCACGGAATCCGTTGGATCGGCGAGTCCTGCTGCGCCCCAAGCGAGCGATCCGCCTTCAGGGCTGCTTGAGCCTGTACGAGGCCACGTCATCGGCGTCGATCTCTTTGGTGGCTTCGTGGCGGCAGATCAGAAAGTTCAGGTGCGCGATGCTTTCGCCGGTGGCCATGCCAAGCAGATTGGGTTCCGAAGTGATAGGGCGGCCGAACAATTGATCGAAGACGTCGAAGGCACGCTTGGGTTTGGCAATCGATTCGCGCAGGCGGTCGAGCGCCCGATGCTGGCTGCGCGTCAGGTAGTCGAGTCGCGCATGCGGGCCACGAAACGGCTCGTTGTGTGCTGGAAGCACCAGAACGTCGTCGGGTATCAGCCGGCGCAACTTGTCGAGCGATGCGAGCCAGTCACCCATGGGGTCGGCATCGGGCTCGGTCGGGAACGCGGAATGCAACGGCGCCGTGTCGGCGGTGATCTACCAGCCCCTCATGAGGTTCTTCGAGGACAGTGCGAAGAAAGCCAAGGCTCCGATCGTGCGCGCCGACGCGCGGCGCGTGTCCTGGCTGCGACCGACGTGGCCACGTGACCAGGTCAAGCGCCAGAACCGGCTGCTGGTGCCAGTGGGCCCTTTGATGCGATCGGTTGTTCGACCTTCTTCCGGAAGGTTCAGTGGGAGGAATAAACCGCATGCGTGGACTTCTCGCGGCGAGGCGCGAGGGCTCCAAACCTTGGGATAGGGAGCTTGAGGCGCTTTTAGTGACGCAAACCCGTGGTGAGCGGACAAATAGTGTCGCAACCACGCTCGATTTGCGTCACTAAAGCCGGGTAAGTCTTGCCGCGCCTTGCGAGCCAATCGACGGAAAGGTGTCGCGTGACAGTCGTGCGCGACAGTACTGCTTGTTGAGCGCGACACCAATTCCTGTCAATTTTCCGCAATGCGGTACGGGCCGACTTAGGAGGCGTCAAAGCCCATGCGGCGGTTCCTCAGCCCGCCGGACTTCTGCGGTCGAACAGCATCAAGAGATCCTGAGCCAAAAAAGGCAAGCGGTGCGAGGGCGGCATCTCGTTGAGAAAGTATCCCTGAGACCTCAATGGCGGGCTACCGGTGCCCGGCGCCGATTCACGACCGTTGATCGAACCTGATTGTCGAGAGGTAGATGGGAAACAGAAGTAGGCGCACACATAGAAGTCGCAGGACGCTGAGCTCCTGAGCTCGAGATCATGCGGAGCACGACGCCGCGGCTTGGACGGCCGCCTTACCCCCGAGGCTTTCAACGGCAGGCTGGTCAGCGAATTCACCGTCGAGTACTTGTTCCAAGCCGGATCTTCGTATTCGTGGGATGGGCCCTGCGGGCCACGGTGCCCAGCGAGCGATGGCAACTGATGTTCTCAATCACCGGCATCCTCTATGGGCGCGAGGTCGTCCTGGCAGGCGAGAACCGCCCCTGCGTCTGCGGCACACAATCAATCTTGGGCGCAATCGATTCGACCGCCGCCTACAGCGACGGGTACTCCCCCCGATGCTCCTGCACCATGCGCACGGCGCGCTCGCGCACCGCCGGTGAGAACTTCAGTGTTCGAGCCTCCTCGAAACCCGGGGCGGTTCAGGCCGATCGGACGACCTGTCAGCGCTTGGCGTCTTCTTTGCGAAGGGTCCTCGTCAACTCCGAGAGCCTTTCCCGCAGGTCGCCACCTTCCGCCTGGCTCAGGCTGCAAGCGCTCACGAACGCGCTGCTGGCCTTCTCGGCCTTCTCCTGCAACTGTCGTCCCGCTGTCGTGAGCTCGACGACGAGATTGCGTTCGTCCTGTGGGTCTCGCCGACGGGTCAGAAACGAAGCCTCTTCCAGACGCTTGACCAAGGGGGTGACCGATCCGGAGTCAAGCCCAAGGCGTTCAGACAGGTACTTGAGGGAGACACCGTCCTGCTCCCAGAGGACGAGCATGACCAGGTATTGGGGGTAGGTGATGCCAAGCTCGGCAAGCAGGGGCTTGTAGCTCTGCAGCATTGCCAGCGAACTGGCGTAGATGGCAAAACAAAGCTTCTGGTCCAGGGTGGGAAACCTGCCCTGCCCTGCGCCCTGGGCCTTCTTCCTTGATCGTTCAACCATGCTTGCCTCTACGTTCGGAACCTTGAAGGTTATCAAACACGGTGCGCGGAGGTGCCCATCCGATCGGCCGGACGGCACCTCGGAATCCGGCGTGCCACTCAGTTGGATTGCTTCGCCGCGATGTCACGGGCCGCCTTCTCGATGATCTCGGCGACGGCCTTCGGCTGAGACACATACACCGCATGGCTACCCGGCACTTCAGTCACGCTCGAGCCGGCGCGTTGCGACATTTGTCGCTGCGCAGGTGGCGGAATCATCTTGTCGTCCTTGGCCACCAGGTACCAGCTGGGCTTCGAACGCCAGGAAGCTTCAGTGACGGCGCCGGAGAGAGCCTCCACGCCCCAGGGAACCTGTGAAGCCGCCATGAAGCGTGCGCGCTTTTCGCCGACGTCAGCGGCGAAAGAAGCCGCGAACTTCGCCTGGTCGAGGAAAAGGAAGCCATCTTGCGGCGGCAGGATGGGGGGCACGGGGGCTCCGGGAGGCGGATCCTTGATCAACGAGGCTACGGATTCGCCTTTGTCCGGCGCGAAGGCGGCCACATAGACCAGTCCCTTGACCTTGGGGTCATTGCCGGCTTCGGTGATCACCACGCCGCCGTAGGAATGGCCGACCAGCAGCACCGGGCCCTTTTGCGCGGCGATGGCGCGCGTGGTGACTGCGACGTCATCGGCCAGCGACGTGGTCGGGTTCTGGACAACGGTCACGTTGTAGCCGTCATCCCTGAGGATGTCGTGGACGCCTTCCCAGCCGGAGCCGTCGACGAAGCCGCCGTGGACCAGAACGATGCTCAATGCGATTGCACTCATGATGATTTCTCCTGGATAGATGAAGTTGAAGAGGAATGTGGGTCCTGCCACGGGGATTAATGTAGCGCGCTAATGATTAGCGCGCAATCATTAATCTGTAACTCATCGTTCGTCGATCGCGTCTCTCGCGCGCCCGAATGGGCATCAGTCGCGATCCTGTTGCGACCCGGCTCAGAACATCGTGTTCGTGTTGTTCGCCTTTTAAGGCAATGGCTGCAGCACGTCCCAATGCCCAAGGATCTTGCCTTCAGCATCGAAACGGAAGATGCCGACGCCAGCGGTTTCCTCACCGCCCCAGTCTTGGAACCGCTCGTGAACGAAGGCTTGATGAATGAGCCCGATCGCACAGGACCTGCAAGCGTGCCTGCCGGGGTGGAAGGCGTACTTCCACTGACGCAGACGCCCAAGGTCTGGCACCAAGGCCCCGGCAGGCGCGGCGAGCTAAGGCACCAAGATGGCGGTGCCCATGCGGCGACGAGCAGCAATATCTTCATGCGCACGCGCTGCATCCGACAGCGGGTATCGCGTGATGTCGATTTGCTTAAAGGTTCCAGCTCGAAGCGCGTCGAACACCGCAGCCGTCGCCTCGGCAAGCGCGTCGCCCTTCAGATGCTGCGCCATCGGCCCGCCGAGCACCTTCACGCCCCGGGCTGCGAGCGACGGCGCATCGATGTCGGGCGCGCCCGAGGCCGCACCGATGTTGACGATCGTGCCCCCGTCGCGAACGGCGTCTTTCGATGCCGCGAAGGTCGCCGTTCCGACGAACTCGTAGACGACGTCGACGCCTTGCGGCGCGATCCTGCGAATCTGCGCTGAAAGGTCTTTGTCGCTCGAGACCAATGCGTGGTCCACGTCGGGCCGCAGGGCGTCGCGCTTGTTCGAGCCTGCGGTGCCGATGACCGTGGCACCTCTGGCTTTGGCCCATCGCGCGAGCAACAGGCCGACGCTGCTGGACGCGCCTTGCACCAGGATCGTCTCGCCGGCCTGTAGTCGATGGAACCCGTTCAGGGCGGCCCAGGCGGTCAGGCCCTTGGTCAGTACGGCGGCCGCCTGCTCCGTCGAGACATCCTCGGGCAGCTTCACCAGCGCCTCGGCGTCGATCAGCCGATGGGCCGCGTAGCTACCCGCCGACAGGAAATAGGCCACACGGTCGCCGACTGCAAACTTCTCGACACCAGGGCCGACTGCTTCGACGACACCGGCCCCTTCGACCCCAGGGACCGAAGGCAATGCCACCGGATAGATCCCTTGGCGGAAGATCGTATCGATGAAGTTGACGCCGATGGCGTCGTGACGCAGGCGTACCTGGCCGGGGCCCGGCCCGCCGACGGACTGATCCTCCACATGGAGAACCTCGGGGCCGCCGTAGGCGTGAAAACGAATGACTGTGCTCATTGCGGACTCTCTGGTTGAGGGGAGAAGGGTTTCAGATCGATGCCGGGACGCCGTCTTCGGCGAGCTGCATGACTGAAGAGTAAGGTTCCGCAACCTATCGGACAAGCCTCATTATTTAGATGCTTTGCATCGACATAGACGATAGAACGCATGACCCTGAACGCGTACACCGAACCATCGATCTCGACGATGGATGGTATCGAGACAAACAGGCTTCCGCGAGAGATGACTGCCTTCTAACCTTCAGGCATGTCATTGCAACACGCAGCTCCAACGCAATCTGCGGACCCCTCGGCAATGACGTCTGTTCGCGGCCGCCGCTTTGGTCCGCATTCTGCAACTTAGGAGATCATCATGAGCAAAGTCCTTGTCCTGTACTACTCGTCCTATGGCCACATCGAGAAGATGGCCGAAGCGATTGCCGAGGGTGCGCGAAGCGCCGGCGCACAGGTCGACATCAAACGCGTACCCGAGACGGTTCCCACGGAGATCGCCAAGTCAGCGCACTTCAAGCTCGACCAGGCAGCCCCTGTCGCCACCATCGCCGAACTCGAAAACTACGACGCAATCATCGTTGGTACAGGCACGCGCTTCGGTCGCATGTCATCGCAGATGGCGGCGTTCCTCGACCAGGCCGGTGGGTTGTGGATGCGCGGCGCGCTGCACGGGAAGGTCGGCGGCGCGTTCAGTTCTTCGGCTACGCAGCACGGCGGCCAGGAGACCACGCTGTTCTCGATCATCACCAACCTGTTGCACTTTGGCATGACGATCGTGGGCCTGCCGTACAGCCACCAGGGCCAGATGAGCGTCGACGAGATCGTCGGTGGCGCTCCCTATGGCGCGACGACTGTCGCCGGTGGCGACGGGTCGCGTCAGCCGACGGAGATCGATCTCGCAGGCGCACGGCATCAAGGTGAGCTGATTGCCAAGGCGGCGGCCAGGCTGTTCGGTTGAGTTCAGACTTTCCTTGGAGAACATCATGAGCAGCAACTTCATCGCGGGTGAAGCGGCGAAGGCCGTTGTCCGCCGCAATACTGAAGAGGTTCAAGGCCGCGGCAACTACGCGCTCTTCGATGAGCTCTTTGCCGACGACTTCCTGGACCACACGCCGCAGCCCGATTGCACGCCGGACAAGGCGGGTGCCTTGGGCCTCTACAAGACGCTTCGCGCCGCATTTCCTGACTTTCATGCGGACATCCATTGGCAGCGGGTCGACGGTGACGTCGTGACGACCTACAAGACCTATCACGGCACCCACCAGGGCGCCATGTTCGGCATCGCGCCCACGGGTCGCAAGATCCACTTCGAGACGGTCGACGCAATGCGCGTACAGAACGGCAAGATCACCGAGCACTGGGGCGTGGCGAATCTCTTCTCCTTGCTGCAGCAGCTCGGCGCCTGGCCGCCGGCTGCGCAGGCGTAGGAGCCCGCCATGAGCGACATTCTCGAGGGCAAGGTCGTCATCGTTACCGGCGCCGCCAGCGGCATCGGCCGGGCGATCGCGATCGGCGCGGCACGACATGGCGCCAAGGCAGTGATCGTCTCGGACATCACCGAGACATCCAACGAAGGCGGGAGCACGACCACTTCGGAGATCGAGGCGCTCGGCGTCGTCGCCCGATTCCATCGCACGGACGTGAGCAAGCATGCCGAGGTCGACGCGTTGGTCGATGCTGCCGAGGAACTCGGCGGCGTGGACGTGATGGTCTGCAACGCGGGCATTACCCTGCGTTCGGACGGTGCCGATGTGGCCGAAGACGACTACCACCGGCTGATGGCCGTCAACCTCGATGGCGTGCTGTTCGGCGCGCAGGCGGCAGCACGGCAGATGAAGACGCGCCGTAAGGCCGGCAGCATCGTCCTGATGGCCAGCATGGGCGGGATCGTCGGCGCGGGCATGACCGTGGCGTACTCCACGAGCAAGGGCGGTGTCGTGCTGATGGCCAAGGCCCTTGCCGATGCGCTCGGGCCCGATGGAATTCGCGTGAATTCGGTCGCCCCCGGAACCGTCGACACCCATCTTCTGCGGACGAACCCTGGCATTGCCGCCGCATCCGAAGGTTTCAGGCAGCGGACACCGCTGCGTCGGCTGGGCAAACCGGCGGAGATCGCCGACGCCGTCGTGTGGCTCGGCTCTGACATGTCGAGCTACGTCAGCGGCATTGCGCTTCAGGTCGATGGCGGCTTGCTCTCGGTGATCTGACAACAAAGGAAACACACCATGCGACTCCTAGCCTTCAACAGCAACGGGCAGCTTGCACTCGGCCTGCGCGTCGACCAGGAAATCATCGATCTCACCGCCGAAGGCTTGCCTTCCACGCTGGACGATCTTCTTCGCGCCGGGTCTGCTGGACTGGAAGCGGCCAAGCGGGCGGCAGGGACGGCCAGTCGCCGACTGCATCTCTCGGACATCGCGTGGCTCCCGCCCGTCCATGCACCGAAGAAGGCCATCGCCGTCGGGCTCAACTTTGTCGACCATGTGGCCGAGAGCCGCTTTGAACCGCCGAAATACCCTGTGCTGTTTCATCGCTACCCGAGCTCGTGGGTCGGGCATGGCGTGCCACTCGAGCGACCGCATGTGTCGACCCAATTCGACTACGAAGGCGAGCTCGCCGTGGTGATCGGCAAGGCTGGCCGCTACATCGACAAGGCGCGCGCACTGGAGCATGTGGCCGGCTATTCGGTGTTCAACGACGGGTCCATTCGGGACTATCAGACGAAGTCCGCCCAATGGATGATGGGAAAGAACTTCGACCGATCGGGATCCTTCGGGCCTGAATTTGTCACCGCCGACGAACTGCCGCCGGGTGCGACGGGCCTGCGGCTGCAAACGCGCCTCAACGGCCAGGTTCTGCAGGACGCCAACACGCGCGACATGATTTTCGATGTCGAAACCCTGGTCGCCGTGTGTTCGGAACCCTTCGCACTCGAGCCCGGCGACATCATCATCGCCGGCACGCCTTCTGGCGTCGGCGCTGCGCGCAAGCCTCCGATCTTCATGAAGGCCGGCGATGTCTGCGAGGTCGAGATCGAAGGCGTCGGGTTGCTCTCCAATCCGATCGTCGACGGGGACTGAAGGGCAAACCAATGTCCCAGCCACGCAAAGTCATCATTACCTGCGCCATCACGGGCGCGATCCACACGCCTTCGATGTCGCCCTACCTGCCGGTGACCGCGGCGGAGATTGCCGAGTCGGCCTTGGGGGCTGCACGGGCAGGTGCTGCGATCGTTCACCTCCATGCGCGCGAACCGTCGAATGGACGGCCGTCGCAGGACCAGCGCTGTTTCGCGAGTTTCTTCCGCGCATTCGCGAGTCCTCCGACGTGGTCGTCAATCTCACGACCGGTGGCTCGCCTGCGATGAGTGTCGAAGAACGCCTGCAGGAATCAACCCCCTGCTCGACAGCGGCTGCATCGTCTCTGTCGATCAGGATTCACAGGAGTAGACAAGATGAATTCCGCAAACACGACCCAGTTGAACAAGGCGTTGAATACAGCCGACGCCCTCACACTGATGCACGTCCCTCCGAAGTTCGACGTGACGGAGTGGCCGAGGCAGGTAGAACTCTTCCTCGAGAAGACACAGAAGCCCTTGCATCGGGCAATCCTCAAGAACTATCTGCGTCACCTTCTGCTGGAAGTCGCCGGGTACTGGGATCGGATCATCGTGCCCGACCTCACGATCGACGAGCCCATGTACCGCGTGGGCGACCGCCGTGAGATGCGGGTCTTGTCGGGCAAGATCGCCGTCGAAGGTTTCTACAGGGAGGCGTTCGAGACCCGGCAGAACGTCATGGGCGCCCGCACGATGAACATGGGCGTGGAGGACTACGGCGTCACCACGGAGGCAGTCTGGACGCATGTCGTGCCGGGTGCTTGCCTCAAGGATCACAACGTCGATGCCGACCCCCATGCCCACTACCTGATGACCCATCATCTGTTCCAGATCTTCTCGTACACCAACGATCCGAAGCCGAAGCTGATCTCGGAACGCATCTACGACGACCCGGAAAGCTACACCTACGAGAAGCTCGACCCTGCGGACGTCGTGACGCCCGAAATGGCCCGCGAACAGTTGGCGCCGTTCCTCGCGCGAGCGACCCTGGACTAGCAGGGCCCGTCCCATGGCGTTCGTCTTTGGACCGGAGCCGCGGGTCAGCATCCCCGTCGCAGGAGACATGCTGCCTTCCCTGTCAGGCGCATCTACTGCGTCGGATGCAACTATGCCGCGCACGCTCGTGAGATGGGTTTCGACCCGGACTGGGAGCCGCCGTCCTTCTTCTGCAAGCCAGACAACTCGATCGTCGTGGCGCCGCCGGGAAAGACGGTCAGCCTCTCGTATCCATCTCGGAGCGCGGACTTTCAGCACGAGATCGAGCTCGTGATCGCCATCGGGAGGGCAGGGCGCGACATTCCTGTCCAGCAAGCCGAAGAACACATCTTCGGTCACGCGGTGGGCGTGGACATGACTCCCCAAGCCGTCGATCCCGCCGCTCATGGTCTGCCCACGCTCGACCTTGCCGACGCCTTCTGGAGTTCCGGTGTAGATCCTCGCTAGAGGTAGCGCTGGCTCCAGGCCGCGATCAGGTTGGCTGCATAGACTGCGTCGTCCTTTCGACTCAGCAGATGATCGGCCTTGTCCAATGAGATGAAACTCTTTGGATGCTTGGCCGCCAGGTAGATGCTGGTGGCATTCGAGATGTCCACCGTCGTGTCGGACGGTGCATGCATCACCAGCAGCGCCTTGCGGAGCATCGCGACCTTCTCGGCCAGGCTATGCGTCGCAACATCGACAAGAAAGTCTCGCTTGATCCGAAAGGGCCGCCCCGCCAGTTGCACCTCGGCCTCGCCCTGGGATTGGATCGCATCGAGGCTCTGCCGGAACAGACCGGTGACATGCGCAGGATCGCTGGGCGCACACAGGGTCACCACTGCACGCACTTCCGGGATCTGCGAAGCGGAAGCCAGCACAGCGGCGCCGCCCAGACTGTGTCCGATCAACATGCGTGGAGCTTCGTACGCTTGTCGCAAGTGATCGGCCGCCGCTGCCAGATCGGCGATGTTGGATGAGAAATTGGTGTTCGCGAACTCTCCCTCGCTCGCGCCGAGACCCGTGAAATCGAAGCGCAGCACGCCGATGCCATGCTCCGTCAAGGTCTGGGCAATGCGGCTGGCAGCGAAGATGTCCTTGCCGCACGTAAAGCAATGGGCGAAGAGCGCGAATGCCCGGACGGGTCCATCGGGGAGGTCGATTCGCGCAGCCAGGCGTTGACCATCGGCACCAGGAAAATCTGCGCGCTGTACTTTCATGGGTATCGCTCGAAGTTCACTGGTCCGATGTTGCGCGCGCGACGGGAGTTGCGTCAAGCGCCCGTCAACGCTGGCGAACGGGCGCCGTTTCCTTCAGCGCCAGGATCACGACAACGCCGATCGTGAGCGCCCAGAGCGGCATGGCCACTGCGTGCTGGATGCCAAAGTTCTTGGCGATGTAGCCGGCCAACGCCGGGGCGAGGCCGCCGCCGAATATCTCGCCGATGCCGATCACCATGCCAGAGCCGGTGGCCATGAGTTTCGCAGGCACAGCCTCCGCGGTGATCGGACCGACGGTGAGGGTCAAGAGACTGTAGAGGCAGCCCATGGCCGTCAACAGGCAGAGAAACAGCACGCTCGTTTCCGGTCCCGCACGCAGGAAGAACCAGAACGAAACGAAAGCACCCACTGCAGATATCAGCATGACCGGCTTTCGGCCGATGCGGTCGGACAGCGCAGGCAGCGTCAGCGCGCCGATCGCGCCGCCAAAGCCGAGCGAGGACAGCACGAAGCCCATCTGGTCCATCCCGAGATGCAGATAGTCGACGAGGTAGCTTGGGAAAAGCGCGGCCACGACGACGATGCAGGTCAGCCAGAACAACTGGCAAAGCACCGCGAGTGGCACGTTTCGGTACCTGAAGACTTCGTGCCAGCGATGCTGCCCGGCGTCGTGGGTCATGCTGTGCGCGGCGATCTGGCGCGGTGACGACTGGCGCAGCACCTTTTGAGACAGCAGCGCAACGATGATGCCGGGAACCGCGACCAGCAGAAAGATCCACGGCCAGTTCATCACCTTCAGGAGTTGCGTCACGGCGATGGGCGCGAGGCCCAAGCCGAAGAGGGCGGGCATCGTCTGTTGGATGCCGACGTTGAGCCCGTGTCGATGCGGCGGCGAGGCATCGATGGTCGCAATGATGCTGGCCGGCGTGAAGGCGCCTTCCGCCAGGCCCATGGCGGCACGAATGACGATGAGACTGCCAACGCCTGTCGCGAGTCCGCTGAGCCCGGCAAGCAACGAGAACCCGATGAGTGCGGGCACGAGCACGCGCCGGAATCCGAACCTGTCGGAAAGATTGCCGGTGAACAGCGAGGCGAATCCCCATGCGATGGCGAGGGCGCCCGTGATGTGGCCCAGGTCCTGATAGTCGAGATGCAGGTCCCTCATCAGGACCGGCATCAGCGGAACGATGATGAAGCGATCGATGCCGACCAGGCCCAGGCCGAGCGACATCAAAGTCACGGCCTTCCATTCATAGCCTTTGGGCCGGTCGGATTCGGTGGGCGCCGCGACAGCGCTTGCGGTGGAGGAAATCGGGATCATCTGGCGTCCTGTTCTGCTTCAGTTGCGAAATGCGTTGTCGCCGTCGGGTGCGACGAACTCGGTGTTCTTCACGAAATCCGCAGGCAGCTCCGGGCCCCAGAGATACATCGAGTCTTCCGGTGGGTGATCTGCGGCGGGCCATTGCGTGCCGGTCGGAACGAAGTCCATCTCGGCGGAGTACTCGGCGAACGATCCCCAGGGGTCGCGCACGTAGTGAAAGTAGTTCGAGCCGAGCACGTGCCGGCCTGTGCCCCAGCCCTGCGAATAGCCGGCCTTGCGCATCTGCTCCGCGCCCGCGCCGACCTCGTCGACGCTCGCCACGTCCCATGCGCTGTGATGCCAGCCTTTGGCGCCGCCCGAGGCGAATGCGATCAGGTGGTGGTCGCAGCCGTGGCGCGCGTGCGTGAACGCAACTGCATCGCCCGAGCGGTCCGACAGACGCAAGCCCAGGGCGTTGCGGTAGAACGCGAGCGACTTGTCGACGCTCGACGTGAACAGCACGACGTGGGACAGGCGTCGAGGATGCACCTGTCTGGCCGCTCCGCGGGTTTGCGAAGCGCGTTGACCAGGGCGGCGTGCAAGTTCCTCACGTGGCGTCAAGCCCGAAGGTGTTGTCTTCGGACCGACCTTGAGTTGGATCAGGTTGCCGTCGGGGTCGAAGAACCACTTGCCCCGCGCGTCCACATAGGGCACCGCGGTGGCGGGCCGCGCGCCTTCTTTCGCCAGTTGGGCGGACAGGCCTTCGAATTCTTCCGCGAAGCAGTTGAGGCTCAGGTAGGCCATGCGTTTATGAGGTCCCTCGTGAATGCGTGCCCAGGTATGCGACTGGCCCATGGCCCTGAGCTCAAGATGGTTCTGGTGGGTAGTCACCAGCAGGCCAAAGCTCGAGAAGAACGCGTGGGCCTCCGTGAGGGAAGGCACCTCGAGGGCGAAGTGATCGATGGAATGAATCCCGAAGCGTGATTCATTGGCAATGTTCCAGGACATGGTTGTCTCCTTTCGAGAGGTTCATGGGTGCATCGGCAGAGCGAGGACGGTTCGCATCGTGTCCTCCAGTCTTTGGGCAGGTGTCTCAGGCATGTCCTGCTGTCGCCAGGCGATGTGACGATCCGGTCGGACGAGCACGCAGCCCGAATCCGACAGTTCGGAGACCCTGTGCCAGCGGCTGTCCACGTCATGCGTGTCGCATTGCGGCCCTCCGATCGACCAGACGTCGATATCGATTCCGAGGCGTCGACCGACCGCGGCGGCCGCGGCGCGCCAGCTTTCGCCGCCGACACCGGTCAGCAGCGTGAAGCGCCCCTTGCCGACCAGGTCCAGCGTGGAAACATTCGTGTTCCCTTGTTGAAGCCACACATGCGGGAGGCTTGCGCCGGGGTATGTCGTGGCGTCGTAGTAGAGCTCTGCATCCCGCTTCGGAACGGGACGCGGGTGGCCATCGGGCACAACGGCGCCGGATTCGTACACGTGGCCCAGTTCCACGCCGTGGCAGTTGAACTGGTAGTTCTGAAGATCGACCGCATCGCGCAAGGCGACACGTCGCTCGCGCCCTCGCGGCGTGTCGCTGAACAGCTCGTCGAGCTTGGCCCAGCCTTCGGCTTCGGTCTGGCCGGCCTCGAAGCCGATGGCTCTGGAGATCGGGAGCATGTTCTCCATCGACCGTATCGCACGATCGACGACCTGCTTCGCCACCGCGTGGCGCTCGTGCGTGTACGTGTCCAGCAGCGCCGGGCCGGCCTTGCCCTCCAGCACCAGGGCGAGCTTCCAGGCCAGGTTGAATGCATCCTGGACGGATGTATTGCTTCCCAGGCCGTTGGTCGGCGGGTGCCGGTGGGCGGCATTGCCCGCGATCAGGACGCGGCCCTTGTTCATGGTTTTGGCGACGACCCGGTTGATCGTCCACTTCGAAACGCCCTTGATGTTGATGGCGACGTTGTCGTCGCCGATGGTCGCGCGGGCACGTGCGACCAGGGCTTGCTCGCTCAGGTCGGGCTCGCCCGCGGCCGGGTCGTACATCGAGACCATCACCCACTCGGTGAATGGCTTCACGCAGATATAGGTCCCGCTGCCGACGAAGTAGTCGTTGCCGGGTTGCGTGATCCAGTACAGGACGCCCGGGCGGTGCGCCGCGTACCGCGTCAGGTCCGCCTCGAGCCAGACATTGAGGGCTGCGCCCAGACCCATCTCACCGTCTGTTTCGAAGCCGATGGAACGCGCGACGATGCTGTTGTCGCCATCGCAGCCAATCGCATAGCGGGAAATGACTTCGAACTCCTCGCCGGTCAGCCGGTCGCGGCAGATCGAGCGGACCGCGTCGTCGTCCTGCGTCATCGACACCAGCTCGGTGTTGAAGAGGAATTCGCCCCCTCGTTCGCGAGCGACGTCGAGCAGGATCGGCTCCATGACGTGCTGCGGGATGTTGCACATCGCACTGGGACTTGCGAGTTCGTAGTCGGCCTTCCGCTCCGRCAGGTTGCCCCAGGTCTGCAGACGCGCGATCTCGGTTCCCGCAAAGCTGGTGGCCCACACGTTGTTGCTCATGAAATGCGAAGGGTTTGCCGCCTGGACGATTCGCTGCTCGATGCCGAGGTCCCGAAAGACCTCGACCGTGCGTTGATTCGTGATGTGAGCCCTCGGGGAGTTGGCAGTCCCTGGATAGCGGGTGATCGTCAGCGTCTTCACACCGCGTGTGCGAAGCAGGCAGGTTGCCGTCAGGCCGGTCGGTCCGGCGCCGACGATGAATACAGGTACTTCGATGGTGCGCATGCTCTGTCTCCTCGTTGATCGACGAATGGACGGCCCGGATTCCACGTTGTCCCCGCAGGCGCATAGGGGTGATTGCTATTGATTCGGGTCAGGTTCTTGATGAACATGTCTCTGGGTCGTCTGGTCTTGGCGACTTTGCCGCTCCCCCGGGAATCCGTCTTGCACCGTCGCGCAATGAAACTTGCATAGGGGCGAACTCGATGTCCGTCACTTTCAGCACCGATTCGGTATCTGCGCGTGAGCAGGTGGACTACTGGCGCGAGGCCATCTGCGACGTGTTCATGCACCTCGAGGTCGACGCGCCGCACGCCGGTGCGCAGGGCTTCGAGGGCCGGATCGTTCAGCACTCCGAAGGCAGTCTCGACTTCTCCGAAGTCCTGGTTGAAAGCCATGCCGTGCTGCGAACCGCACGGCAGCTCCATCGCAGCGACGACGATTCGTTCTTCGTGATGGTTCAGCGAGAGGGCGAAAGCTGGATCGAGCAGGACGGCCGTTCCGGGTGGCTGCGAAAAGGCGAGTTCGTCCTTCTGGATGGCAGCCGCGCCTATGTCATGCGGTTTCCGCACCACATTCACCATGAAGTCCTGAAACTCCCGCGCAGTTCATTGCAGGCCTCGCTGCGCGATCCGGAGCGGTTCACCTCACGTGCGATGTCGGGGGCCAGCGGCGCAGGAAGAATCTTTCTCGGCGTCTTGAACACACTGCACGCCACGGCCGGCGATCTCACCGACGGCACCGCCGCGGGCGTCAGCGATGCATTGGTCGATCTTCTGGGCGCGTCGATCGCTTCCATCACCGAAGCCCGCGTGAAGTTGCCCGGTAACCTCGAGCAATACCACCGGGAGAGGGTGCGCAATGCGGTGCGGGACCGCTTGTTCGACCCCGAACTGTCAGTCGAATCCGTCGCGACGGCGGTCCAGCTTTCGACCCGCTATCTGCACCGCCTTTTCGAAGACGAGCCGCTGACGCTGTCGGCCTGGATCTGGCATGAGCGACTCGATGCGGCGCGCCGGGCCTTGTTGTCGCCGACGAGCCGAAACCAGTCGTTGACCGAGATCGCGTACACGGTCGGATTCAAGGATCCGGCCCATTTCAGCCGGATGTTCAAGGCCACCTACGGTACCAGCCCCCGAGCTTTCAAGATCGAGATGGCGAATCGGTCTTCTTGAGCTGATCGAGGAACCAGCGACCGGCCGGCCCTGGCGGCGAATCCTTGCGGTAAGCCGCCAGCATCGCAATCGGGGGAGTTCGCGGCACGAAGTTCTCGATCTGGATCCGCACCAGGGAACCTGCCTCAAGGTCATGCCCGACCATCGCAAGCGGCATGTGTCCCCACCCGAAGCCCGCGCGCAGGAAGGCATGCTTCGCACCAAGATCCGCCAGACGCCAGATCAATGGCGAGAACACGCCGTACGTCTGTCCATCGGACAAGGTCGTGCGGTCGGTCAGGACCAGTTGCACGTGCTCTTCCAATTCCCGCTGTCTGATGATGCCCTTGCGGCGCGCGAGGGGATGGGTGTTTCCGGTCACCGTGACCATCTCCACGTCGAGGAGCTTCTCGGCATCGACGGCGTCCGGCACCACAGGCATGGATCCGATGATGCCGAGACGGCAAGTTCCCTGGAGCACCGGCTGGATGACCGCGCCCAGTGCTTCGACGTAGAGACGCAGCGGTGTGTGCGGGAATGCTGCGCGGAACAGCCCGACGGCCACAGTCAGAGATTCCATGGGATACATGACGTCCACGACGACCGACAGCTCGGGCTCCAGTCCTTCCGCAATGGTTCGCGCCTTGGCCTTGAAGCCGTCCATTCCGTTGACGACGAGGCGCGCCTCCGCGAGCAGTGCGGTGCCCGGCTCGGTGAGCTGCGGATAGCGCGCCGAGCGATCGAAGAGCTGCACGTCGATCTGCGATTCGAGGTTCGCCAGAGTCTGGCTCACGACCGATTGCGCCCGACGCAATCTTCGGCCCGCCGCCGAAAAGCTTCCTTCGTCCGCTGCCGCGATGAAGGTTCGCAGCTGGTCCATGGAAACGCCGTCTAGCATCTATCGCTCCTATCGATGGGTCTGATCGAAAGATATAGGCTTCCAAAAGGGATGTCCAGCCCATAACCTTCAGGGCATGTCATCACTTGAAAGAACTCTCATGGAGCACGCAGTCAGTGAATCCGTGCACGCATCGACTGTGCAATCACGAAGCATCGTTGCGCGCACCAGGGGCCGCTCGCACGGACCCGTCACTCGGATCGTCAGCCCCTCGGACATCGGCGAGTTGATCAAGCCCTTCGTCTTCCTCGACTACTTCGATTTCAAGCCGAGCGGCGACGCGCTGTTTCCGATGCATCCGCATTCCGGGATCGCGACCATCACCGTTCTGCTTTCCGGCGATCTGCGCTATGAGGACACGACAGGCGCTTCAGGCGTACTGGCCGCGGGCAGCGTCGAATGGATGCGGGCCGGCAATGGCGTCTGGCACGACGCCAGTCCGGCCGGGCTCCAGCGCTTTCACGGGTACCAAGTCTGGGTTGCATTGCCGCCGAGCCTGGAGAACGGCGTCCCGGAAAGCCAGTATCTGCCTTCCGAGGCGGTGCCGCGCCACGGACCCGCCCGGGTGGTGTTGGGCCGGCACGCGGGCATGAGCAGCCGCGTGGCCGCGCCTGAAGGAATGAACCTGCTTCATTTGCATCTGTCCGCGGGTGAGCGCTGGCGCTACCAACCACCCGCTGGCCATGAGGTGGCCTGGGCGCATGTTCATCGCGGAGCGCTCCAAGTGGCCGGCGAGCAGCTCCAGGGTGAGCTCGTGGTATTCGAGGAGGGCGAAGGCGCTCTCGAATTCATCGCCCACGGTGACACCGAATTCATCGTCGGCTCGGCGGTGAAGCATCCACACGACCTGGTCCTGGGCTACTACTCCGTTCATTCGTCGAGCGAAGCGCTTCGACGAGGCGAGGCGGAGATCGCCCGGATCGGCCGACAGCTTCGTGCCGAAGGCCGCATCCGTTGATTTCCCGCGATTGACTTTCCTTTCCAACCACTCACTTTTGAACCCACTCAGGAATACATCATGAACAAGACCTCCCAACAGAACAGTTCCGTCCTCCCGTTTATCGGTCGAATCCTCATGGCCGCGATCTTCATTGTCAGCGGCCTTGGAAAGATCGCCGCTCCCGACGCGACCCAGGGATACATCGCGTCCGTCGGGCTCCCGGTGCCGTTGCTCAGCTACGTGGCCGCCATCGTGATCGAACTGGTGGGTGGCGTGCTGCTGCTCGCGGGCTATCGCACCCGACTCGTCGCGGTGAGCCTTGCCGCGTTCTCGATCATCTCTGCGCTGGTCTTTCATCACGCGCTTGGCGACCAGAACCAGCTGTTCCACTTCTTGAAGAACCTCGCGATGGCCGGTGGATTGATTCAGGTGGCGGCATTCGGTGCGGGTGCATTCAGCGTTGACAACCGCAAGCAAGTGTCTCGCCGCGCGTTGGCCGCGCAGTAGGTCGGGGCACGCCCGATGGTCCTGCAACTGCTCAAGGAGGCTGAAATGAAAGTATGGAACTACATCGAGAAGCATCATGAGGACTTCGGAGTCGCACTCTTCGTTCTTCCGTGCTTGCTGGCGACACTCGGGATAGCTGGGATTGCTTTTGGCCTCGGCCTCCTGTTGCGGTAGGCGTTCCCCGCCAGTTCCGTCGGAAAACGACGCCTGGGCCGGTTGGCGCGAGCGCAGTTGGCTCGGTGACCGGAGGTCCGCTCCCGGGCGCCGTCGTCAGTCGATGCGGATGTTCTTGGCCTTGATCAACCGGCGCATCGCCTGCGCCTCCCGGTCGATGATCGCCGTCGTCTCCTGCGGCGTGGTGCCGATGGGATCCAGCCCCGAGTCGCTGATGAGCCTTGCCATGTCCGGCGCATGCGTGATCGCGACGATCTCCTTGTGAAGTCGTTCGAGGATCGCGGGTGGTGTTTTGGCAGGCGCCCAGAAGCCCAGCCAGGTCAGCACCTCGAGTCCGGGGTAGCTTTCCGATAGCGTGGGGACGTCCGGCAAGGCCGGGCTGCGCTTGTTGCCCGTATAGGCCAGGGCCTTGAGCCTTCCGGCCTTGATGTTCGGCAGCGCAGAGATCGGCGGCTCCATGCCCAGCATCACCTGCCCGGCGATCAGGTCGGGCGCGGCGCTCTGCTTGTAGGGCACATGCAGCAGTTCGATGCCTGCGGCTTCCTGAAACAGTTCGAAGCCCAGGTGCGCCGTGCTGCCCGATCCGTAGGAGGCAAAACTCACCTTGCCCGGTTCCTTTCGGGCCAGCGCGACAAGTTGCGGGATGCTCGCCGCCGGGACCGCGGGGGTGGCGACGATGAAGGAGCCGCCCTTGAGTGCCTGCGTGATGGGTGTCAGGTCGTTCTTCGGGTCGTAGGGCGTTTTGGCGAGCAGGAAGGGCGTCATCGTGAACGGGTTGCTCGTCGAGAACAGGATGGTGTAGCCGTCGGGCGCGGCCTTGGCGACCGCATCGGCCCCGATCGACGAAAGCGCTCCAGGTCGGTTTTCGACGATCACTGGCGTGTCGAGGGCGCGGCTCAGACGGTCCGCGTAAGCGCGGGCAAAGAAGTCGGAGCCGACGCCCACCGGCGTGGGGGTGACGATCTTGATCGGCCGGCTGGGCCATGTGCTTTGGCTCCACGCGGACATGGACAGGCTCGCGGCCAGCACCAGGAGCAGTGAACGTGCGGTCTTCATCGCTGTTTCCTTTGGATGGTGTGCGGTCCGTCAGGCCGCTGCCTGCTGCGGCAATGGCGGATACGTCGTGCCGTCCAGCCCGGGCACGGTCACGCGCGCCGGGTCGTTGCCGTGGGCCTGGAGCTGTTCGACCGCGTAGTCGGTCACGCAGCCCGAGAGCAGTTGCCGCGGGTCTTCGAGCACCACGCGCAGCCGGGTGTTGAGTGCGCGCCAGTCGTCGGGTCCGGCGATGGCCGGCATCTCGGCCACTGCCTGCGTGTCCGGCGTCAGCACAGGGCGCAGGGTCGACTGGGGCTCGTAGCGCGGATAGCCCTCGTACATCAGCGCGCCGAGTTCGCTCACCGCGCGCGTGTGCGCCCACAGGCTGCGCATCGGGCTTTCGTAGGCGCGCAGGGCGGCGAGGTCGGAAACCGCTTCGGGCGGGAAGGTCTGCGCATGCGGCGCGATGAAGAGGCGGTCGAGCGCGAGCTGCTGGCGCGAGGCGCCCAGGATCATGGCGCATACCGAATTCGTGGTCCATGTCACGCCCGCGGTCGGCCGGCCCTGGCGGCCTACGACCAGCGCCATCGCGCGTGACCAGTCGATGCGGTGGTGGTTCAGCCAGGCGATCACGCGGTGGCTGATGTCCATGCCCACGAGGAAGAAGGTCGCGATCATCACGGCATTCATCGGCACCGTGGCGCCGACGGCCGAGCCGCGGGCTTCGAGATAGTGCTCACGCATGTCCGCCGCGGTGAACAGCTCGGGCCGTGCCAGCACGCGCTCGAGATAGCGTTCGGTGAGCACGCAGGAATAGTGGACCAGCTCTGCGATGCGCTGTTCGCGGCCGCGGTAGGCGGCCACGGCGATCACATCGCGCCACAGCGCGGCGCAGTTGGCTTCGCGGGCGCTGCGAGTCGCGGCGATCAGCCGCTCGGCCTCGCGGCGCCAGAGCATGCCGTCCGGGTCCACCCGTTGCATCTGGAGGATGGAGGCAACCGCAGGGCCGTGATGCGAGATGCCGGCCAGTTCCTTGAAGCCGCGGGTCGACAGGCGAAAGCCCTCGACTTCGGGGTCGCGGCCGTGGCCCGGGAACAGGATGAGGTCGGCACTCGTCGCGACGATCAGCGGATCGGCGGCCGTCGCGGCCCCTGTCAGCGCGGCGAGATTGGCGCCGATGCTGAGCGGGCCGCCCGTGTAGGTTTCGAACAGGCGCAGCAGCTCGGGGCTCTGGTGCGCGGCCGAAGAAGAGGGGTCCATGGCGGCAGTTCTCGCTCGTTCACCGGGACAGGTCGAGTCGGTACACACGGCTCGGCGTGCGGAAGCGCACGTCGGCGCTCAGGCTGTTGGCCACGACCAGATGGCGATGCCCGTCGGCCTCGAAGCTGCACGCATCGGTGCCGCCCGAGGTCGGGAAGGTCCGGGCCTGCGTCAGCCGCCCGTGTTGCATGCGATGGACCAGCGACTGGAGCTGCGTGATGGGTGCTTCTCGTGTCCCGTGCAGGAAGTTGATCTGCACCAGCCAGCCGCCGGCGCCGTCCGGGATCCAATCGAACTCGCGGCCGCCCGGCCCGCTCAGTATCTGGTGCGGCACGAAGCGGCCCTCGCTCCATCGATACAGCGTGGTGTCGTCGTGGAGGCAGGCGAACGCCAGCCAGTGGGTGCCCTCGGATTCGAAGTGACAGAAGGCACGGCCGCTCTTGCCCGCGAGTTCCTGGAAGGATTCGAAGCGCTCGCCGTTCCAGCGCAGGAGCTGCGACGGCACGGCATGGTCCGCGTAGGCCAGCAGCTTCTCGCCGCCGATCTCGAAGAAGGCCCAGTTGTAGCCCCAGCCAGAGCGCACTGTCTGGAAAGGGCTGAAGGCTTCGCCGTCCCACTCGAAGATGCAGGACAGGGCATCGGATCCGGGCTCCGCCTGCGCAGGTGACGCGCCCTGGGCGAGCGCAAGGAAGTGCCGCTCGCCGATCCGGAAATGCGTCCATTGCTTGGCAGCCGTGGTCGGCACCTGCTGGAAGATTTCGAATCGCCCGTCGATCAGTTCGAAGATGATCGATTGGGTTTTAAGGGAATAGGGATCCGCACCGGTGCGCAGGCTGGCCGTCGCGACGAAGGCGCGCGTGCCGATGCGCAGGAACTGCGCATCCTCGCCGCCGGGCACCGGCAGCCGCGCGTGTTCGACGAAGCGGCCGTTCTCCCAACGGAAGACGAGCGCATCGACGTCGCTGTCGCCGAGCGTCATCTGCGCGGGCTGTCCGTCAACATCCTCGGCGAGCTGCGGCACGACGAGGTAACGCACGCCGGCGTGCTCGAAGACCTCCACGGCGCGCGCGCCCGAAGTGTCGAGTTCCTGGATGCTTTCCATGATCGGGCTCATGTTCAGAAGCCGAAAAGACGGGCCGGGTTGTCGACCAGCACCTTGCGCCGCGCGACCGGATCCGGGATCCAGTCGGCCAGCAGGTTGAGCAGCTCGCCGGTGTCGCGCCCGCCCTCGGGAATGTGCGGCCAGTCGCTGCCCCAAATGACCCGGTCCGGGACCGCATCGACGATCGCCTGCGCCAGCGGCTTGAGCCGGGCGTAGTTGCCGTCCTTGGCGAGACGGTAGGGCCCCGAGAGCTTGAACCATCCGCGTCCGTCCGCCACTGCGCGCAGCAGGCGGTCGAAGTCCGAGCGCGTGAGGCCGTCGCTTTCGAGCATGTAGCCCATGTGGTCGATCACGAAGTCCGTCTCCAGCGACGGCAGCGCGGGAATGACATCGCGCACCACCCAGCCCGGCGTATAGAACTGCACATGCCAGCCGAGCGGCCGCACGCGGCGGATGCTGCGCTCGATGAATGCCTGCAGTTCGGCCGTGGGCAGCTTCGATCGCAGGAAGAGGTCCAGCCGCAGCGCGCGGACGCGCCGGTCGTGCATTGCGTACAGCGCATCGTCGGTCACGCCGTCCTCCACCATCGCGACCCCGCGGGCGCATTCTCCAGCGGCATCGAGCGCGTCGAGCATGCAGCGGTTGTCGGTGCCGTAGTAGCTGGGTTGGACGATGACGAAGCGGTCGACGCCGAGCACACCGGTTGCGCGCTGGAGCTGCTGCAGGTTGCCGTCGGGCAGCGTGTAGTGCGGATGCGGCACGCGCGGGTAGCACTCTGCCGGGCCGAAGACGTGGACATGCGCATCGCAGGCGCCGGCCGGCACGTCGAACAAGGGGCGCGTCAGCGATTGCGCGTCACGCATGGGCTTGGAAGTGAGGATCTCGTCAGTCATGATGAATGGGAAAGGGCTGAATCTCGATCAGTCTTGCGTGCGGGGTTGTCGGCGCGTACCGCCGTGTAGGCGGCCAGTGCGTTGTGCGCGCGTTCCTGCATGGCCGCACCGAGTACATCGGTGTCGATGCCGGTCATGAGAAAGGGCGCCGCGCCGCGCGCGAGCAACTCGGCGTTCAGTGAGGCATCGGCGATGCCGCCGATCGACAGCGGCTTGCCGGCGCGTTCGCAGGCATCCAGCGCCGCATCGAGCGCCTCGCGCATCAGTGGGTGGCGATAGTCGCCCGGCACTCCCAACTCTGCGCTCAGGTCGTTGGCGCCGATGCTGATCAGGTCGACGCCGGGCGCGCGCGCGATGGCTTCTGCATTCGCGATGCCTTGCGGACTTTCGATCAGCATGTTCACGAGCACCGTGTCGTTGGCCCGCTGGTAGGTCTCGGCTGGCGGCAGCCGCTGAAAGCCGAATTGAGTCAGCGCGGCGATGGCCGAGCGGTGGCCATGGGGAGGAAAGCGGCATGCCGCCGCCAGATCGGCAGCCTGTGCTGCCGTCTCGACCCGCGGAAAGATCAGGCCGGATGCGCCTGCATCGAGCAGCCGCCCGATCGCGCCGTACTCGCGTTCCGGCACGCGCACCAGCGCGAGCAGGCCCAGGTCGTGCGCCGTGGCGCATATCGCGCCGGCGGCGTCCAGGGGAATCGTGCTGTGTTCGAGATCGATCCAGACGGCGTGATGCCCGGTTGCCTTGGCCAACCGCGCAACATCCGAAGTGCGGCACAGCCGCACGCCGAAAGCCGCGACGGGTTCGCCGCGGGCGAGCCGCTGCAGCATCGCATGCCCCGGGAAACGGGGCGCCGCAGGAGTTTCCTGCATCTTGTCTCTGTCAGTCATGCGCTCATGGTAGGCAGACCGAAATATATTTGGAAATACAGATTTAGGCTGGATTTCCATATCCAGAAAGTATCATGGAACTGCGTCACCTCCGGTACTTCGTCGCGGTCGCCGAGGAGCTCAACTTCACGCGCGCCGCGCAGCGCTTGCACATCGCGCAGCCGCCGCTGAGCATGCAGATCCGCGCATTGGAAGAGGAGCTCGAGGTCCGTTTGTTCGAGCGCGACAAGCGGCGCGTCTTCCTGACGCAGGCGGGGCGCCACTTCCTCGACCGCGCGCGAGCCATCCTGCAGCAGGTGGATCTCGCCAAGGGCGAGGCGCGCAGCGCCGATTCGGGCGAGATCGGGCGCATCGCCCTGGGGTACACCGCGTCGTCCATGCTGTCACTGGTGCTGCCTACCGCGCTTCGACGCTTTCGCGAAGAGCAGCCGCAGGTGGTGCTCACGCTGCGCGAGATGACCTCGCTCGACCAGCTCGCCGCGGTGCACGAGCGCGTCCTGGACGTCGGCATCCTGCGCCGCCCGGACGTCGTGGTCCCCGAGGATCTCGCCATGGAGGAGTGGCACCAGTCGCCCCTGATCGCCGCGATACCGCGCGGCCACCCGCTGAGCGGCGGCCCCATCCGCCTGGCCGACCTGCGCGACGAGCCCCTGATCATGTATCCCCGCGATGCGGGCATCGGGTTGTATTGGAAGGTCCATGACCTTTGCGCCAAGGCCGGCTTCCGGCCTCACATGGTGCAGGAGGCGCGCGACGCCTCGACCATCGTCGGGCTCGTCGCCGCGGGGGCGGGCATCGCGCTCGTGCCGAGCGACACCCGCTGCATCCAACTGCAGGGCGCCGTCTATCAGCCCGTGCGTGACAAGGGTGCGGTCTCGAGCCTGTGGCTGGTGCGACGGGTATCGGACCCGAGCCCCTTCACCGCGCTGATGATCGGCATGCTGCGCGCCGAGCGAAAACGCGCAGCCACCCCGCAGGAAGGGCGCGCCAAGGTGCGACGAGGCTCATCGGATCAGTAACCCAGCAAGCTGTCCCAAACACCCATCTGCAGCAGCTTCGGAACCGGGCCCACCGACACATCGCCACTGTTGCCGGCGCCGATGAGGGCCGACATGCCCATGCCCGGGTCCACGCGCGGCCAGGCGACGCCTGAATCGAAGCGCACGTCGGATGAGTCCCGGGCGAAGGAAGTGATCGCACTGGCGAGATTGCCGGCGAGCTGCGCTTCAGGCGCGCCGGCCCCGACCTTGTCCTTGTCCTTGTCGTAGTCCAGCCCGTTCGGCTACAAGGTGGCGATCGTGCAGAACCCGACGATCTCGCTGGCTGATGACGTGGCAGTCACCAAGCGCGTCATCGCTGCGCAGAACGGGCCGGTGATTCTGGTCGGTCATTCCTATGGCGGCGTGGTCATCACCGAGGCGGGTAACGACGAGAAGGTGGCGGGCCTGGTCTACATCGCCGCGTTCGCGCCGGCCAAGGGCGAGTCGGTGCAGTCGCTCATCAAGGATCCGCAACCGGGCGCGCCGGTGCCGCCGATCCTGCCCCCGCAGGACGGCTTCCTGCTGCTCGACAAGGCGAAGTTCGCCGCGTCCTTCGCGGCCGACGTGAAGCCGGAAACGGCCGCATTGATGGCCAACTCGCAGCTGCCCTGGGGCGTGGACGCATTGGGCGGCGCGGTGAGCGAGCCTGCCTGGAAATCCAAACCGAGCTGGTATCTGGTAGCGAAGGACGACCGGATGATCCCGCCGCCAGCGCAGCGGCAGATGTCCCAGCGCGCGGGCGCCCATGTCAAGGAGTCGCCAGGAAGCCATGCGGTCTACGTGTCGAGGCCGCAGGCGGTGGCCGACCTCATCGAACAGGCGGCCAGCAAGGCGACGGTCGCAGCGAGGTAGGCGCGACGGGGCTCCGCCGGAAACCGCCGTCCGGTTCAGGTCAGACGACGACCATCTCCCACGGATCGGTGCCCGGCTGGAGCCGCGGACGCGAGGTGATGCGCTCCATCGCTTCACCGGCTTCATATCGCGCGATCAGCTCGTCGGGGTCGAACTTCACGCCGATGAAGTTCTCGCGATAGGCGCCGCCGGAAAAGAAGGCCTGCAACTCGTCGGCGGTTTCGAAAACGTCGTACTGCAGCTCCAGGCGATTGCCGTCCGGGTCTTTGTAGTAAAGGGAAATCGTCGGACCGTGGTTGATGGTCCAGTAGGGCGCGATGCCTTCATCCTTCAGCCGCCGGTAGGTGGCCAGCAAATCGCCGAGGGACGTATAGGTGAACGCCATGTGATCCATCCCCGCCTGGGTGTCCGTGCGCGCGGCAGGTGCCGTTTGCTCGATGAGTCCGATCCGGTGGTGCTCCTCGTCGTAAGTGAGAAAGCAGACGGACTCGTTCTCGAAGGTGGGTCGGGCTTGCAGCACCGAGAGGTACCAGGTTCTCGATCGCTGGAGATCGCGCGTCCGCAACACCACATGGGCCAGCTTGCCGGGCCGGATCGCCTCGCGGGCGGCGTCGGGGAGTGATCGGAGGGTCGTCATGCGTGTGCTCCTGCCTGTGTTTCCGCGAACGTATGAAAGCGCGACGCCGGCTCAGGAACGACACGGTTCTCGATACTGCCGATGCCTTCGATCTCCACCCGCACGACATCTCCGGCGCGCAGGTAGCGGGGCGGGTCCATCAGCGCGCCGACGCCGGCGGGGCTGCCGGTCGTGAGGATGTCGCCCGGGCACAGCGTCACGGCGGCCGAGAGTTCGGCCACCATCTCTTCGATGCGATGGATCATCTCGGCCGTGTGACCCTGCTGGCGCAGTTCGCCGTTGACCCAGGTGCGCAGATGCAGGTCATGCGGGTCGGAGATCTCGTCGCGCGTCACGAGCCAGGGCCCGAGGGGGCCATGTGTGTCGAACGATTTGCCCAGGGTGTGCGTCGGCGAGCGCAACTGCCAGTCGCGCACGCTGATGTCGTTGACCACCACGTAGCCCGCGACGAACTGCATCGCATCCTCGGCGCGGACGTGCCGGCATGGGGTTCCGATGACGACGCCGAGTTCGCCTTCGTAGTCAAGCTGCCCGGAAGCGCGCGGCAGGAACACGTCGTCGTGCGGGCCGCAAACGCATGTGACCTGCTTGTTGAACCAGACCTGGCCGGGGCCCCTGACGAGCCCATGCCTCGCAGCTTCTTCCAGATGCGATCCATAGTTGCCGCCCAGCGCGAGGAACTTCTGGGGATCCGGGATGGGGGCGCACAGCCGCACCTCGGCGAGAGGAAAGCGCGGCGCATGCACTGCTGCCCGTCGTGCCCAGTCGAGCCCTTCGCCGCGTTGCAGCAGCTCCCGAAGGCCAAGGGGCGCCGCGTGTTGGCCGGAAAGGTCTGCGATGAGGTCGCCTTCGACCAAGCCGATCTTGTGTCGTCCTCCGTGGGAGAAGGTTGCCAGTTTCATGGAATGTGCAGGTGTTGACGAAGCCCGATGATTCCCTCTGTTCGCCAACGCGACAATCGGGTCTGGTCGAACGCTGCGTTCTGCGCATGGAACGCACACACGCGAAAATTGCGGCAAGGCGTTCCGACAAGGAGACAACGATGGAGGACCTGAATGATCTGGCACTGTTCGCGATGGTCGTGGAGCATCGCGGCTTCAGTGCAGCCAGCCGCGAACTGGGCATTCCGAAGTCGCGCCTGAGCCGGCGCGTTGCCCAGCTGGAGGGGCGGCTCGGCGTGCGCCTGCTGCAGCGCAACTCGCGCAGCCTGACGCCGACCTCGGTAGGCCAGGCGTACTACGAGCGCTGCAGGGAAGTGGTCTCGCTTGCCACGTCGGCCAGCGACGTGATCGATGAGGCGCTTGCAGAACCCCAGGGCACGCTTCGAGTGAGCTGCCCGATCTCGCTGGCCCAGTTCTGGCTGACGCCGATTCTTCCGGTGTTCATGCGCGCGCATCCCAAGGTCGTGGTCTCGCTCGCGGTCACCAGCCGTCCCATCGATCCGCTCGATGAATCGATGGACGTGGTGCTGCGTGTGCGTCGTCCGCCCTTCGGGAACTCGGGCCTGATCGTCCGTCCCCTGGCGCGGACCGCCGACGTGCTGGTCAGCAGTCCCGCCCTGCTGGCGCAGTACGGCGAGCCCTCGAGCATCGGCGAACTTCAGCATTGGCCCACACTGTCGATGCCGGCGGCCGGAGACCGGTACAGCTGGCGTCTTCGCGGCATAGGTGGTGTGGCGCAACTGGTGCATCGCCCGCGGCTGATCACCGATGACATGTTCGCCCTCAAGTCCGCCGCGCTGGACGGGATGGGCATCGCGCTTCTGCCGCCGATGATCTGCGCGGCAGAACTCGAAGCGGGCACTTTGCGCGCGATCCTGCAGGATTGGTCTGCCGAGCCCGGCGAGATCCAGGCGGTGTTCCCGTCGCGACGCGGAATGCTTCCGGCGGTGCGCGCGTTCGTCGACTTCCTTGTTGCGCATCCTCCAGGTCGGTCATTCCCTCCGTCCCGGGAGGAGTGAAATCCCGGCGGGCCGGCTACCGCAGAGAAGGTCCGAGCCCTATATTGAGGTCATGGATACACAGACCGAGACACCGATTCAGCCAGCAACCGTCGTTCACCGGGCCATCGCCTATCGCAGCCGGGGCGAACGAAGCCATGGACCGATCACCCGCTTGATGAGCCCTTCGGACGCGGGCGAGTTCCTCAAGCCGTTCGTGTTTCTCGATCGCATCGACGGCACGGACCTGTCCCGGTTCCAGACCGATGGATTCGGGCTGCATCCTCACTCGGGCATCGCGACGCTGACCTGGCTGTTCGAAGGCTCGGCCAACTACGAGGACAACATGGGCCGGCGTGGACAGCTCTCTGCCGGATGGGTGGAGTGGATGCACGCTGGCGGTGGCGCCTGGCACGGGGGCAATTTCGGCGATTCCGACCGCCTGCGTGGCTTCCAGTTGTGGGTTGCATTGCCGGCTCCCGGCGAACTGGGCGAGGCGTACAGCACGTACGTGGGTCCCGATCGCCTTTCCACCGAAGGACCCGTGACGGTTCTGCTCGGTGAATACGGCCAGGCGAAAAGCCCGATCGTCTCGCCGTCGTCCATCAACTACTTCGCGGTCTCGCTGAAGGCCGGAGAGCCCTGGCAGTACAGGCCACCGGCCGGCCATTCGGTGGCATGGGCCGCGGTGAGCGCGGGCGCGCTTCGCTCGCCCGAATCCATCCATGCCGGCGAAATGGTGGCTTTCGAGAAAGGCGAGAAGCCCATCGACTTCGTCGCCGTCGAGGACACCCAGTTCGTGTTGGGATCGGCGGTCAGGCATCCGCATGACCTTGTACTGGGCTACTACTCCGTCCACACCAGCGAAAAGGCGCTCGAGCAAGGTGAAGCGCGGATCCGGGAGATCGGCATCGGCCTTCGCGCGCAAGGCAGGCGCTGAGGGACGTCGCCACGCGTACCGCGTGTGCTAGCGTCTCGCAAAATGCGAAGCACGAAAACCTCGACAGCTCAACGGGGCCGCAAGCCGGACACGCCTGACATGGCGGCGGATGAAGCACCGCGCAAGCGCGGTGAACAGTTGCGCGCGCACGCCACCCGCGCGGCCATCCTCGAAGCGGCGCTCGCGGAGTTTGCCGACAAGGGCTTCCAGGCGGCCAGCATCCGAACCATCGCCGAACGCACCGGCATCCGGCATCCGCTGATCACCTATCACTACCCGAGCAAGGATCTCCTGTGGCAGGCCGTCGCCGAGGACACCTTCGAGCGGATACGCGAGGAATGGGATCAAGGAACCCCGCTCGAGGCCAGCCTTCCAGCGATCGAGCGGCTGCGCGCCGAATATCGAGCCTTGTTCCGGCATACGGTGACGTTCCCCGAATTCCACCTGTTCATGCGACAGGAAGCATCGACCGGCAATCCGCGTCTGCAGTGGATGGCTGAGAAGGTGCTCAAGCCGCTGATCAGCCGCCTGCTTCCACAGATCATGGCCGCGCAGGCGGAAGGTGATCTGCCTCCCGGCGAGCCGCTCCTGTTTCACTACATGATGGTGAGCCTCACGGCGACGCTGTCCGAATTCGGGCCGGAGATGCACGCGACACGCCGTCTGTCGGCGACCAGCCCGAAGGTCGTCGAAGCGTACTGGGCCCTCGTGGAGCGCACGGTGTTTGGACAGGGAATCAGGAGCGACGCGAATCATCCTGGCGTTCGAGGCCGGGGAGCGCCGCGCCGGCTTGGCCTTCGCCCACCAGCCCTTCCGCGACCATCTTCGACACCGCGAACTCGATGAACGCGCTGACGGCGCGTGGCAGCTGGCGTCTGCTGAGATAAACCAGGTAGAGGTCGAGTCCGTTGACGCCGTGACCGGGCAGCACTTCCTTGAGCTGGCCGCTGCGGATGGGGTCCGACGTCATCACCTCGGGCAGCAGCGCGATGCCAAGTCCTGCCAGGGACGCCTTCAACAGGACGAGCGCGGAGTTGGCGTGGAAGCGGCCATGGACGTGGACCTCTTCCGGACCGTTCGGTCCGTCAAGGTGCCAGACCGTGCGGCCGTGGGTTTGCGGCGGCATCGCGAGGCAATCGTGCGCGGCCAGGTCGTCCAGGGACGTCGGCATGCCGTGCGAGGCCAGGTACGAGGGGCTTGCGACCATGCTGACCCGGTTGCTGCCGATGCGCCTTGCAACCAGCGTCGGCTCGGTCACCTTTCCGCCGCGGATGGCCACGTCGATGCCCTCGGCGATCAGGTCTGCGCGTGCATCGCTGAGAGCAAACTCGAGACGAACCTTCGGGTGCGTCGCGAGAAACTCCGCGACCCAGTCGAGCTGGAACCAGTTGAGGAAATCCGCCGGCGCCGCAACACGAACCCGTCCGCTCGGCGTCCGGCTGCCTTCGGACAATTCGAGGGCCGCCTCGGAGAGGGTGTCGACCTGATCCGCGCAGCGCGCGTAGAAGTTCTCGCCGGCATCCGTCAGCGTCAGGCGCCGGGTCGAGCGGTGCAACAGGCGCACGCCGACTTGCGCTTCGAGCTGCTGGATCCGGCGGCTTGCCGAATTGGCAGGCATGCCAGTGCGACGCGCCGCCTCGGCAAAGCTGCCCGCCTTGACGACCTGCACGAACAAGGCGATGTCGTTCAGTTCGATCATGGGCTGGCCAGCCTGGAAACGCTTCTACGCGAACGCCGCGGCGATCTCGCCGTGGGCGCTTTCCAGGGCCTTGGCGCGTGGTTCGTCTCCCGTCGCCAGCCCCTCGGCCCGGATGAACTGGATGTCGGTGATACCGAGGAAACCGAACACGCTCTTCAGATAGTTCTCCTGATGGTCGAACAGGGCAGCAGGTGTGTTGCTTCCATAGAAGCCGCCACGTGATGACGCAATCAGCACCTTCTTGCCTCCAGCCAGCCCTTCAGGGCCCTTTTCGGTGTAGCGGAATGTCTTGCCCGCCACCGCAATGCGATCGATCCAGGCCTTGAGCTGGCTCGAAATGCCGAAGTTGTACATCGGCGCACCGATCACGACAACATCGGCCGCGAGGAAGCTCTCGAGGTCTTGCAGGCCGATATCCACGTCCTGCTGAAGCGCGGAGGACTCGGGCTTCACACCCTGTCCCGCTGCGAGATGTGCGCTCGTGAGGTGGCCGACGGGCTCGGCGACGAGGTCGCGATAGGTGACTTGTGCGTCGAGGTGCTTGGCGCGCGCCGCTGTCACGAGCTTTGCGGTGAGCTGGCGGCTCACCGAGCCTTCGCCAAGAATGCTGGAGTCAATGTGAAGCAGTTTCATGATGTCGATCCGTGAGAGTTGAGGGTGGGTTCTGCCGAACCCTCCAGATGTGAGAAGGCTCGAACAGAATCAAATGTGCGGACCGACTGCTTCTGCCACTAGGCGGTCGGCTCGGATTTCACTCGTCCAGTTTTGGACGTGAGGTGATGCTTGCGCTACTTGCCTTCGAAGGTCATCTCGGAGGGTTCCTTGTCCTCGTCGAAGGCCTTGGCCGTGTGGAGAAACCCGCGCTGCACATCCTGCGTGTGGAAGAGCTCCATCGTGACGTCCGGCATCACCGCGTCGGCAGCAGTGATGCCGCCGCCCGACCAGGTTTTCAGGATCGTGCGCGTGGCCATGTACGAGCGGGTGGGCCCGCTCGCAAGACGCTGGACCAGTGCTTCGGCCTGCGCCTCGAGCCGCGATTCCGGCACGACGTGCGTGGCGATGCCCAACTCTCCGGCTTCCTTGCCGAGAATCGGATCGCCCAGCATGGAGAACCTGGAGGCGCGCGAGCGCCCCACGCGCTCTGCGAGGCGCTGCAAGGCACCGGCGATCGGCAGCATTCCCGTCGTCACCTCGACGCAGCGGAAGACGGCGGCCTCCTCGGCGACGATGAAGTCGCAGGCGAGTGCGAGCTCGAAGCCGCCGCCGAACACCAGGCCGCGCACGACCGCGACGGTCGGCACGCGCAGCGCTTCGATCGCGCGATAGGACGCGTTCACATCGGCAACGAAGGTGCGAAACCAGTGGATGTCCTTGCCCGGCCACTCGCGGACTTCGCCACCCATGCTGAAGTTCGGGCCCTCGGCGCGGACGACCAGGACCCGAACGTCGCTTTCGCTCGCAGCATGCACGGCCTCGCGAAGGGAGACCGCGTACTGGTGGTCGATGCGGTTGTACGGGGGATTGGCGAGCACGAGGTTGCCGATGCTGCCGTGACGTTCGAAACGGATGGTGCTCATGGCGGGTTCTCTCTGGGTTGGATGCGGCGTATCAGCCGGGGATGATCGGCAGCAGCAGATGCGAAGGCCTGTCGGCGTCGCGGTAGACGCGATGGGTCACCGTCTTGCTGCTGCACACGTGATAGGGGATGTATTCCACGTTGGTCATCGCGCCGGTGCCCGTCGGGACATCCATGCTGGCGATCTCCAGGCAGATCCGGTGGCCGGCCTTGAACTGATTGGCCGTGGCCATGATCTCGATCCTGTACTCGACGACGTCGCCGGGCTTCACCGGCGCGATGGCTTGGCGCGTGAGCTTGTGGAACGGCTTCCATGGCGTCGAGCGCTTCTCGTCGAGTGCGCGGTACGACGCCTTGAGCCAGCCGCGGGTGAGTTCCCTTTCAGGAAGGTCGGAGGGCACGTCGCGTTCGCCTTCTCGTGCCGTGCGCACCGAGACGTCCGGTCCGACGTCCTTGAGGATGACGATCCAGTTCGTGTCTTCCTGGTCGATGGCCGCATGCAAGGTGAGGGAGATGGGGCCGGCCACGGTGACATCGTGCGGAAGTGGTTCGGTCATGTAGCGCAGGCGCTCGACCTTCGTGGTGCGCGTCACCGGCATCTGCGTGAACACATCCGGCTCGCGCGCTGAGGCGCCGAGTTCGGCGATGGGGCGGGGCGCTTCGGTGGTCAGCGTTTCCCAGTGCGAGAGGTAGTACTTCTTCCACTGCGTCTCGGGCAGCGGCCAGTCCTGGCCCGTGCGCCACTCGTTGGCGCCCATGAGCCAATAGCGCACCGGCGGTTCATCGATGATCCCGGTGTTCTGGCCCTTGAGCCAATGGTCGTACCAGCGAAGGATCTCGTCGTGGTGCTGGTGGAAGGGGCGCTCCAGATGCGCAGGCCCGGTGAAGAGCAGCTTCTTCGGCTGCTGCACGTTCCGGAAGTAGTTCTGTGCGCCGAGCCAGTGAAGCTTGTAGGTGTACGCATAGGCGCCGGAGCCGGTGTAGAAGGGGATCCTGATCTTCTTGAAGGTCTCTTCCGCGCGCTCGATCACACCTTCGGCCTCCCAGGGCTGGGTCATCATGAGGTACATCACGAAGGTGCGCTGGCCCTTCTGCGTGAGGATGTTGTAGAGGTTGGCGTACTGCTTGAAGTCCGGGTTGCGCATCGCCTCGCGCCACAGCGCTTCCTGCTCCGGCGCAAGCTCCGTAGGCACGTCGCGCGATTCGTGGACCGTGCTGAAGACATCGAGCAGGTAGGGGAAGGTGTGGACCACGCCCCCGGGGTTGAAGTCCCGAAAGCCGAACATCCCGCCGTAGGCGCTGCAGGCGTCGTAGGGAAAGATGGCCTTGAGCGCGGGATGCCCCTGCGCTGCCGCGCGCCACTGCTCGCCGGCGTAGCCGGAGATGCCCACCATGCCCACTTTTCCGTCGGACCAGGGCTGCTGGGTGATCCACTCGATCGTGTCGTAGTGGTCGGTGTCCTCGTGGCCGTAGTGGCCCTCCGACTTCGCGGACCCGCGCGGCTGTGCGATGACGTGGACGTAGCCGTTGGCCACGAACCGGCGTGTGTCTCCCGCCTCGATCGGCCCGAACCACAGCGGCGCGTGGGCCGGCTGCGGCGGCAGGACGTCGGTCATGTCGGGCCCCTGGATGTCCTTGTTGTGCAGCGCGCATGCGTACAGTACGGGGTACGGGCCAGGCGCGTCGGGCCGATAGACGTCCACAGCCAGGCGGGTTCCGTCGCGCATGGTGGCGATGAGGTCGCGTTCTTCAATCATTGCAGTGGTCTCCTGTCTACGAGTCGCAGTCGGTCGTTTTCACAAACAGTACGTTCGTAAAGTATAGGAAGAGTTTCTCCAAACGACCGTTGCTGATGCGGCAACGATGCGTTGTTGCCAATGGCGCTGGTTCCGTACAGGCCTTCCGCCTAGATTTGCGTCGCCCTCGCCGTGCGAGACGCGCATGGCCATTCCGCAATTTCGGCGGGGCGCGAGCTGCGCAGTTTCAGCGCACCTCGACCATCACCACCTCGGCATCCGCCGTGGCTTCAATGACCACCTGCGGGACCTCCCGCACCGCGACGCCGTCACCGGCGTCCACCGCCTCACCGTTCACCTGCAACGTTCCCGATGTAGCCACCAGGTAGGCCTGGCTGGATGGTGAAAGGGAGTGGCTGACGGTCTCGCCTGCCTTCAAGGTGACGCCCATGACCCGTGCATCGGCCCGGATCGGCAATGCTTCATCGTCGCCTGGAAAGCCACTCGCCAGCGTGACCAGTTGACCCGCCCGATGCGTGCGCGGAAATGGCTTCGACTGCCAGCGAGGCTCGGCGCCGGGCCGGTTGGATGCGATCCAGATCTGGTAGAGCTTCAGCGGTGTTTCCCCGCGATTGAACTCCGCGTGCCGGATGCCGGACCCGGCACTGATGACCTGAACGTCGCCGGCATGGGTGCTGCCTTCGCCGCCGGTGCTGTCTCGATGCGAGACCGCGCCCTCGCGAATGTAGGAGACGATCTCGACGTCGCGATGGCCATGCATCGGGAAGCCGGTTCCCGGTGCGATCTCGTCGTCGTTCCACACGATCAACGGTCCCAGGGGTTGATGCGCGGTATTGCCCGTCGGTGTCACGATGAAGTGATGGCGTGCCTTGAGCCACCCGATGTCGTGCGCATCGAGTTGGCCTTTCCGTCTGTGCTGGATCATGGTGTCGAAGTATTGATGCGGAGACACCCGAGCATAGGATTGGCTATCGATATGCCAACCCCGCGTGGCGCAACGGACCTGTGCCACGAATAGAACGGGCTGTGCGCATCAGCGGGCCGCACGAGAGCGCGGCTTCGTCGTTCCATCCGCGACAAGGCAGATAGCGCGACTACTGGAACTGCGGTCCCTTGAAGCCTTCCGCGAGGGCATCCAGCAGGGCGCGCACGGCCGGCAGCATGCCCTTTCGAGAGGGGAAAACGGCATGGACCACACCGGTCTGAGTCGTCCATTTCGGCAACAGGCGGACGAGTTGCCCGCGCTCGATCTCCCGATGGACCATCTGCTTGGGCAAGTGCGTGGCGCCGATGCCTTCTACAGCCGCATCACGCAGCGTGATCAGGTCGTCCGTCACAAGGCGTGGACGGTGCGTGATCGTTCGCGTGGTGCCGTCCTTGGCGGTGAACTGCCACCTGTAGCGCCGGCTCGGGTTGGTCATGGCCAGCGTGGGATAGGGGCTCAGGTCCTCCACCGTCTCGATCGGGCCGAACTGCTCGAACAGGGCCGACGATGCCACCAGGACGAACTCCGACATGGCCAGCGTGCGCATGGCCAGGTCGGAATCTTCGAGCGGCGGCAGCCGGACGCGCAGCGCGATATCGTAGCCTTCCTCCAGCACGTCGACCCGGCGTCCGGTGGGGTCGACGGAGATCTCGACACCAGGGTTCTTGGCGAGGAACTGGGCGAGGATGGTCGAGACGCCGCTGTGCAGCAGGCCCGGCGGGCAGCTCATGCGGACCAGTCCTCGCGGGGCGCCCAGTGCCTGCGTGATGGTGTCGCGCGCGGACTGGACCTCAGTCAGCACGGCGCGACAGTGCGCGTAGAAGGCCTTGCCCGATTCAGTCAGCGAGATGCTGCGCGAGTTCCGGTTGAGCAGCCTGACCTCGAGCTCGCGCTCCAGCGCGGAGATGCGCCGGCTCAGCTTGGAGGTCTGCAGGCCCAGGTCCCTCGCCGCCGCGCTGAAGCCGCCGGCATCCACGACCGCGGCGAAGAAATACATGTTGTTCAGGTCGTTGATCGGCAGCATGGGACGGCAGAAGGTGCACTGAAGCCAATGGGGTGCCCCAGCTTACGCCGTCTTCTCCTGCGCCAGGCCGAGTTCCGTCATCATCAGCTCGCGAATCCTGAACTTCTGGATCTTGCCGGTCACCGTGGTCGGGAAGGTGTCGACGACCCGGACGTACTTCGGCACCTTGTAGTGGGCGATCCGGCCCGTGCAGAAGGAGCGGACCTCTTCCTCACCGAGGAGCTGGTCCGCCTTCGGAATGATCCAGGCGCACAGCTCCTCGCCATAGTGCCTGTCGGGCAGCCCGACGACCTGGACATCCTGCACCTTGGGATGGGTGTAGAGGAACTCCTCGATCTCGCGGGGGTAGATGTTCTCGCCGCCCCGGATCACCATGTCCTTGATCCGGCCGACGATGTTCACGAAGCCATCGTCGTCCATGGTGGCGAGGTCGCCCGTGTGCATCCAGCCGTCCGCATCGATCGCATCCCTGGTCTTCTCCGTGTCGCCCCAGTAGCCCTGCATGACGGAGTAGCCGCGCGTGCAGAACTCGCCGGTCTGGCCGCGCACAACCGTGGCGCCCGTCTCCACGTCGACGATCTTGATCTCAAGGTGCGGCTGGACCTGCCCGACGGTCGTCACGCGGCGCTCGAGCGGCGTGTCGGTCGTGCTCTGGCAGCTGACCGGGCTGGTCTCCGTCATGCCGTACGCGATGGTTACTTCGCGCATGTGCATCTGGTCGACCACGCGCCGCATGACCTCGATGGGGCAGGCGGTGCCTGCCATGATCCCGGTGCGCAGGCTCGAAAGATCGAACTCCTGGAACCGCGGGTGGTTCAGCTCGGCGATGAACATCGTCGGCACGCCGTGCAGCGCCGTGCAGCGCTCGGCCTGGACGGCTTCCAGCACGCTGAGCGCATCGAAGCCGTCGTTCGGATAGACGATGGTGCAGCCATGGGTCACGCACGCGAGGTTGCCCAGCACCATCCCGAAGCAGTGGTACATCGGCACCGGAATGCAAAGCCTGTCCTCCGGCGAGAGCTTCATGCACTCGCCGACGAAGAAGCCGTTGTTGAGGATGTTGCGGTGGGTCAGTGTGGCGCCCTTGGGGAAGCCTGTGGTGCCGCTGGTGAACTGGATGTTGATCGCATCGTCGGGTCGCAGCGTTGCCTGCACATCGCGCACGCGCGGGTCGGCCGGGTCGCCGCTCGCCAGCAGCTCGGAGAACCGTTGCGCACCCGGCTCGTCGGCTGCGCCGGGCTCGCTGTCGATCCACCAGATGTATCGCAGCTGCGCAAGCCGCTCGCTGCCCAGCTCGCGCAGCATGTCCATGTACCGGCTGGTCTTGAAGCGGGGCATGGTGACGAGCGCCTTGCAGCCCACCTTGTTCAGCACGTACTCGACCTCCGATGTGCGATACGCCGGATTGATGTTCACCAGAACCAGGCCCGCCTTTGCCGTCGCGAACTGCATGAGCACCCAGGCAAGGTTGTTGTGCGACCAGATGCCGATGCGGTCGCCGGGCTCGAGCCCGGCACGCAGCAGCGCGCTGGCGAGGCGGTTCGATTCCTCGCGCAATTGGCCGTAGGTCATGCGCCGGTGCTCGTGGCGGCTGACCAGCGCCGGATGGTCCGGCTGCCGCAGCGCCACTGCATCGAAGAAGTCGCCGATGGTCTGCTCGATCAGCGGGGTATCGCAAGCGCCTCGCTCGCAGGAAATCTGGTTGCTCACGGGCAGTCTCCAATCAGCGGCCGAGGAAGACGACCGGCTCGGGCTCGACACCGCGCTTCATCGCTTCGGCACGCGCCGTGCGGCCACGCCGAGCGTCTTCTGTGTTGTGCAGCGGCATGGTCAGGTCGAGCAGCACCGAGTCCGCGCCCGGCACACCGCCCGCAGCCCAGGCCTTCAGCAGTGCACGAATGGCTGCGTAGGAGCGGGTGGGACCATTCGCAAGGCGCGTCACCAGCTCCGATGCGGTGGTCTCCACATCATCTTCAGGAACGACGAACGCGGCAACGCCCAGTTCGCCCGCGGTCGCGCCGGACATCGGCTCGCTGAGCATGATGTAGCGCGCGGCGCGCGAGCGGCCCGCACGCTCGGCCAGGCGCTGCACGCCGCCGGCGACCGGGGCGGTGCCGACCGAGGGTTCGATGCAGCGGAAGGAGGCGTTGTCCGCAGCCACGATGAAGTCGCAGGCGAGGGTCATCTCGAAAGCACCGCCCCAGGCCTTGCCGCGCACTGCACAGACGGTGGGGATCTGCAGTGCCTCGATCGTACGATACGAGTGATGCATCTCGCTGATGAAGGTCCGCCAGTCGTTGAAGTCCTTGTCGATGAAATCGAGGATGTCACCGCCCTGGCTGAAGTTCGGGCCTTCGCCGCGAATCAGCAGCGCGCGAATGTCCGATTCGCTGGCCCGGTGGATGGCCTCTCGCAAATGGTCCGAGAACTCGTTCGTGATGAGGTTGAGGGGAGGATTCGAAAGCACGATGTGGCCGACGGATTCCTGACGTTCAAAGCGGACGACTGTCATGAGGGATCTCCAGAAGTTGAGGGGTTGGAACTTGATACGGGTTTCAGTCCGGCTCGGCCGGATCCAGCTGGTCTTCGAGTGCACTCAGGGTTCGTAGCGCGAAGGCGGCGCCGGCCTGCCTGTCCGCGTCGGTGAACTGCTGCATCGCGGGCGCGAGGACGGAGTGGCGCGCGAGGCTTTCCACGGCTTCTTCCACCACTTGCAGGCCGGAGCGGGTCAGCCGGATCAGGAAGCCGCCGTGATGGCCCGGATCGGGCTGGCGCTCGACATACCCGGCCGTCGCCAGGCGGTCGATCTTCTTCGTCATGGCACCGGACGTGACCAGCAGCGCACGGAAGAGATCGGTCGGACGCTTCACGTAGGGGAGGCCGCCGCGCCGTAGCGCGAGCAGGACACGCATGTCGCTGCCGCTGACGCCGTAGGCATCGCGGCACATCCGGTCGTATGCGCGATCGACCAGCGTCCCGAGACGCATGAAGTAGATGGCCAGCAGGAAGTTGTCGAGCTCGAGTCCGCCTCGCTCGCGCTGCCATTGAAGGGTGACCAGTTCGACCAGGCTTGGCGCCGGTGCTGCGACGGCGCGGCCCGCCGGGCTCCGGGGGCGCCGGGTCCATGCATCTGAGTCTGGTGTCGCAGGGAGTTGCATCGCTGTAGATCTTCCGTGGAAGCTATTCTGTGATTTGTTGGCTCGTGATGCAAGCGACGAATTATCTCTGTACGCAAGTCTGACGTAGGGATTAAGGGTTAATCCTAGTGCGGTCTGGGTGTTCATCAAATATCTTCCATGGAAGACGAACGTGAATTGAGCCGGAAACCCACGTTCGACGAGCAGACCGACCATCGGAGACAACGTCAGATGAACTCAGCGCTTACCCACCTTGGCCGTATCGGCGGCGCCTTGTCACTCACTGTCGCGTGCGCCGTTCACGCACAGGACGTCGTGAAGATCGGCTTCGTCGGTCCCTACACCGGTCCTTTCGCGGTCGCGGGGCAGGGCTACAAGCAAGGCGTCGATGCCTACATCGCGCTTCATGGCGACCAGGCCGGTGGCCGCAAGGTCGAGGTGATCTACCGCGACAGCGCCGGCGCAGACCCGACGCTGGCGAAGCGCCTGGCCGAGGAGCTGATCGTCAAGGACAAGGTGAAGATGCTCGCGGGCTTCTATCTCAGCCCGGAAGTGGCAGCGACTGCGCCGGTGGCGAACACCGCCAAGGTGCCGCTCTTCATCGTGAATGCCGCGACGCCCGGGCTGCTGAAGATGTCGCCGTACTTCGTGCGGGTGGGTCAGTCGATCAACCAGCCCGCAGAGCTCGCGGCCACGCACGCGCGCCAGCAGGGCAAGTCGCGAGGCTATGTCGCCGTCGCGGACTACGGACCGGGGCATGTCGTCGAAGAAGCGTTCAGCAATCGCTTCACCGCGGAAGGCGGGCAGATGGTCGGAAGCGTGCGCATTCCGCTGAGCACCGCCGACTTCGCCCCGTTCGCGGAGCGGATCGCCAACGCGAACCCTGACGTCCTGCAGGTCTTCCTGCCTCCCGGCGCCGCCGCGGTCGGCTTTAGCAAGGCACTGGCCGCCCGCGGCCTGACGCAAAAGCTTTTGATCATCGGCCAGGGCGAGGCCGAAGACGGGGAGCTGCCGCAGTTCGACGACTCGATCATCGGTTTCAAGTCGATCCTCTATGTCGACGCGACCGCCAAGAATCCGGAGAACCTGGAATTCACGGGGTGGCTCACCAAGAACGCAGGGGCCAATGCGCGCCCGAACTCCTTCAACGTGGGTGCGTACGACACCATGCGCCTGGTCTACAAGGTCCTCAACGACCAGGCCGGCAAGCCCTTCGACAGCCAGGCCGCGCTCAACTCGCTCGCGGGGTACAGCTTCAAGAGCCCGCGGGGTCCGGTGACGGTCGACGCCACTTCCCGCGAGCTCGTGCAGAACTTCTACTTGCGCGAAGTCGTCAAGTCGGACGACGGCGTCAAGCGCAATCGAATCATCCGGGTGTGGGAGCAGGTCAAGCCCACGCCGGCGAAGTGAGCGGGCCCCAAGCACAGCTGCACGCCATGGCCGCCGCTACCTTCATCCTCCTGTATGGCCTGTCTTACGGACTGGTCCTCTGCCTCATCGCGCTCGGGCTGGTGATCACGATGGGCCTGATGCGGGTCGTCAATCTTGCGCATGGTGCGTTCGCAGCAATCGGCGGCTACGTCGCGATCCTGCTGATGCAGCGGGCCGGATTGCCCTACGTGATAGCGGTGCCGCTCGCCGTGCTGGCGGTCGCCGCATTCGGCGTGCTGGTCGAGCGGCTGATCTACGTGCGGCTGTATTCGATGAACCAACTGGACCAGGTGCTCGTCACGATCGGCCTGAACCTCGTGACGGTGGCGCTCCTGTCGATGACGTTCGGACCCAACATCGTCCGCCTCGAACTGCCGGCGATGCTGAGAGGAAACCTGGACCTGGGCTTTCGTGAGTTCGAGATCTACCGGGTGTTCGCCGCTGTCGTGTGCGGGGTTGTGATCGCGGGGCTGTGGTGGATGTTCGAGCGGACTTCCACCGGCGCGCGGCTGCGTGCGGCCGTTGACAACCAGAGCATGGCTCAGGCGACGGGAATGAACGTCCCGAGGCTGTTCTCTGCAGTCTTCGCGCTGGGTTGCGGCCTCGCGGCGTTGGGTGGCATCCTGGCCGCGCCGATGCTGCCGATGGAACCGATGTGGCCGCTGAAGTACCTGGTCCTGGTGCTCGTCGTCGTCGCACTGGCGGGCCATGGGCAGGTGACGGCGTCCGTCGCCGTGGCCGCGATCGTCGGCGTCGTCGAGACGGCGGGCCGCTACCTGTTTCCTCAGTACGGAGGCTTCGTCATCTACCTCCTGCTGATTTCGCTGATGGTTGCGCGGCCGGACGGCCTGCTGGTCGGACGTGCGGGGAGGGCATGAACATGAGACCAATTCCCGCCGAATCGATCCTCCATCGCCACCGTTGGAGCGCCGGCGAGTTCGCCTGGTTCGCCGCCGCGCTGGCTTGCTTCTTCGCCTTCCCCGAATACCTCACGCTTGGCACTTCCGTGCTGGTGATGGTGCTGCTGGTCCTGTCCTATGACCTGCTGCTCGGCTTCTCCGGCGTGCTGTCGCTCGGGCATGCGGTGTACTTCGGCCTGGGCGCCTTCGTTTCGGGCTGGATGTCCCTCGCAGGGTGGACGGACCCTGTGGTCGATGCGTTGATCGCCGCTGTCGCGGCAGCTGCGGCGGCGGCCCTGGTCGGTCCCTTCCTGCTGCGGCTGACCGGGCTGCCCTTGCTCATGGTCACGCTGGCGCTCTGTGTGCTGGTCTTCGAGGCGGCGCATCAGGCGACGCGGATCACGGGCGGCGACGACGGTCTGTCGGGCATCCAGTTCGGCGCCATCCTCGGCCTCTTCGAGTGGGGGCTCGGCGGCGCCACGAGCTACCTCTATGTGCTCGCCTGGACGGCTTTGCTGTACGTCCTCATGAAGCGCCTCGTCGCATCGCCATTCGGCGTGATGCTGCAGGGCGTGCGCGAGAACCCGAAGCGCATGCGACTCCTGGGCAACCGAGTGCTGCCCCACCTGGTGATCGCCTACGCGATCAGCGGCGGCATCGCCGGACTCGCCGGCGCGCTCTTCACGCAGGCCAACGCCTTCGTGGGTCTCGGCGTGCTGTCGCTGGAGACCTCGATCGACGTGCTCGTGATGCTCGTGCTGGGCGGCGTCGGAACGCTCTACGGCGCGTTCGTCGGTGCACCGGTGTACATGGTGCTCAAGCACTTCGCGTCCCAGTGGAGCCCGTTCTCCTGGATGCTGCTCATCGGGCTCCTGCTGATCGCGGTGGTGATTCTCGGTCGCGGAGGCCTTGTCGGCACCGCGAGGGCCCTGATCGCGCGCATGCGCAAGGTGCAGCCATGACGCGCGATGCGATCGCCCTCGAAGCGCACGGGCTGTCGAAGCGGTTCGGCGCGCTTCACGTCACGCAGGACGTCAGCCTGACGCTGGAGGCCGGTGCCCGCACGGCCCTGATCGGCCCGAACGGTGCCGGCAAGACCACCCTGGTGAATCTGCTCACCGGCGTGCTGCGCGCCGATGCCGGAAGCCTGCGCCTGTTGGGTGAGGACGTGACCGGCGCGAGCTCGGCCTCGCGAACCCGCAAGGGCCTGGTGCGCACCTTCCAGATCTCCAGCCTGTTTGCGCAACTGAGCGTCTTCGAGAACGTCTTCATTGCGGTCGCCCAGGCGGCCGGGCGAGGCTTCTCGCTGTGGTCGCCAGCCGTGCGCGAAACGGAACTGCTCGAGCGGGCCGAAGCCCTGATCCTTCATCTCGATCTGCAGTCCGATATGCACCGCAGGGTCGGCGAGATCGCCTACGGGCGGCAAAGGCTGGTGGACATCGCGATCGCACTGGCCCTCGAGCCGAAGGTGCTGCTCCTGGACGAGCCGGCGGCGGGCATCCCGAGCACCGAGCTCGGCCTGCTACACGCGGCGCTGGACGCGCTTCCCGCGGAGATCGCCGTGCTGATGATCGAGCACGACATGCACATGGTGCGCCGCTTCGCGTCCCGGGTGGCAGTGCTCGTCAACGGTTCCCTGCTGATGTGCGGTGAGCCGCGCGAGGTCATGTCGCATCCGCAAGTGCAGGCTGTCTACCTGGGTAGCTCGGGCCGGCAGCGATTCGAAGGGAGCCTGGCCCATGCTTGAAGTTCGCAACCTGAGTGGCGGCTGGGGCCCGACGCGCGTCGTCGAGGACCTGAGCTTCGCGCTGACGCCCGGGGAGACCGTGGCGATCGTGGGACGCAACGGCGTCGGCAAGAGCACGCTGCTCGAGCTGCTGGTCGGCCGTGCGCGGCACCGCGGCGGCGCCATCGTGCTGAACGGTGCCGACATCGCGCCGCTGGCCACCCACGAGCGGGCCCGCCGGGGGCTCGGCTTCGTGCCGCAGTCCCGCGAGGTGTTCGCGAGCCTCACGGTGACCGAGCACCTGGCGATCGCGCAGCGCCCGGGAGCCTGGACCGCTCAGCGTGTCGTCGAGCTTTTTCCGCGGCTCGGGGAGCGGCTGTCGAGCTTCGGCCCGCAACTGTCCGGCGGCGAGCAGCAGATGCTGGCCATCGCACGCGCGCTGCTCGGCAATCCGGGCGTGCTGCTGATGGACGAGCCCTTCGAAGGGCTGGCGCCGATCGTCGTCGAGCACCTGGTGCACAGCATCCGGCGGATCGTCGAGATGGGTTCGATGGCCCTGCTGCTGGTGGAGCAGCGGGTGGACATCGCGCTCGAGCTGTCCCACCGCTGCCTGGTCATGGACCGCGGACGCATCGTGCACGAGGGCGAGAGCGCGTCGATGTCGCGGGACGAAGCCGGCATGGCCGCGCTGATGGGCCTTGGGGAGTGAAGCACATGAGATTCGACAACAAAGTGGCCATCGTCACCGGATCCGAAACCGGCATCGGGCGCGCCATCGCGCGGCGATTGGCAGAAGAGGGCGCATGCGTGGTGCTGGCGGACATTCGCGATGCCGGTCCGGTCGCGCACGCGTTGCGCGCCGAGGGCGCCCGCGCCGTGGCATGGAACGTGGACGTATCGGACGAGGCCTCGGTCCAGGCGATGGTCGACGCCACCCTGCGCGAATTCGGCAGGGTCGACGTGCTGGTGAACAACGCGGCGATCGCTTCCGCCCTGCGGCTGCGGCCCTTCGAGCAGATCACGGTGGCCGAATGGCGACGGATGCAGGACGTCAATGCGATGGGCCCGTTCCTGTGCGCTCGCGCCGTCGCGCCCCATTTGCGACAGCAGCGCTCTGGACGCATCGTCAACATCACGTCGGGGACGGCCTTCAAGGGCGCGCCGCTGATGCTGGACTACGTCGCCAGCAAGGGGGCGGTGATGACGATGACGCGCGCGCTGGCGCGCGAACTTGGGCCCGACTTCATCACGGTGAACGCCGTCTCGCCGGGCTACACGCTGAGCGAAGGCAACCTGGCCAACGAGGCGCTTCACAAGGCCTACCAGGCGGCGGCCATCGCATCGCGGGCCCTGCCGCGCGACGCCTGGCCCGCGGACATCGTGGGTGCGGTCGCGTTCCTGGCAAGCGACGACGCCGCTTTCATTTCAGGACAGATCCTGGCCGTCGACGGCGGCTCCGTCTACCACTGAGGTCGATCGATATGAGCGAGAACATCTTTGCCTGGAAGGACGCGTACGAGGTGGGTCACGACGACATGGACGCGACCCACAAGGAGTTCGTCTCGTGCGTGGACGCCCTGCTGGGCGCCGCCGATGACGAACTGGCAGTCCGTCTTGAAGCTTTCGCAGACCACGCGCATCGCCACTTCGCCGAGGAGGACGACGCGATGCGACGCGGCGCCTACAACGCCGGCGGCTGCCACATCGAGGAGCACGCGGCCGTCCTGCGCTCGCTCGACCAGGTGCGGGAGGCCTTGCGCGAGGGGCGGCTCACGGTCGTGCGGACATTCGCCAGGGCACTGGCCGGCTGGTTCCCGGAACACGCGCGCGTCATGGACCTGGGCCTGGCGCGCTGGATGGTGCAAGAGAGGCTGGGCGGCGCGCCCGTCCTCGTCCAGCGCCGCAACGCACCCAAGGTGCATCAAGCCATTGGAGTTCAATGATGGAAGCACTCATGCGAGTGAAAGTCAGCGCCCGCCGGGAGCTGGCCGAAGGCACAGCCGGTTATGAGTTGGCCCCTGTGAACGGGCGTGCGCTGCCGCCGTTCGAGGCCGGCTCTCACATCGATGTGCATCTGCCAGGTGGGCTGGTGCGCCAGTATTCCCTGCACGACCTGCCGAGCGAGCCTTCGCGCTACCGCATCGGCGTGCTGCGGGAGCCGGCATCGCGCGGCGGCTCCGCCACGCTCGTGGACCGCGTCCAGGTCGGGGACGAGTTGGACGTCAGTGTTCCTCGCAATCACTTCGCGCTCGACAAGAGCGCCGAGCGGACGATCCTGCTGGCCGGTGGCATCGGCATCACGCCGATCCTGTGCATGGCGCAGCAGCTCTGGCGGGAGCAGCGGCCCTTCGAACTGCATTACTGCGGAAGAACCATCGGCCGCATGGCCTTCGTCGAGCGCCTGCGGGGCAGCCCCTATGCCGGCCAGGTGCAAGTCCACGTCGACGACGGGCCGAAGGCGCAGCAGTTGGACGCTGCCGCCGTGATCGGATCGCCGAACGCCGGGGTCCATCTCTTCGTGTGCGGCCCCACCGGATTCATGGACCATGTCCTCCAGTCCGCGCGCGAACTCGGCTGGAAGGAGCCGCAGTTGCACCGCGAGTACTTCGCCGCTGCGCCGATCGATCACTCCGCCGACGGGCCCTTCGAGATCGAGCTGAAGCGCAGCGGCGCGCTGATCCAGGTCGCTGCCGACAAGAGCGCCGCGCAGGCGTTGCGCGATGCCGGCGTGACCGTCGAGGTCTCTTGCGAGCAAGGCGTCTGCGGCACTTGCGCCACCCGTGTGCTGGCCGGCCTGCCGGACCACCGCGACCTCTACCTCACCGATGCCGAGCACGAGCAGAACGACTGCTTCACGCCGTGCTGCTCGCGTGCGCGCACGCCCCGGCTCGTGCTCGATCTTTGACCACCCCACAGAAAGGAACTCCCATGTTGAGCAAGCAGGACAACGAAACGATGTGCCGCACCGGACCGGGCACCCCGATGGGCGACGCGATGCGGCGATTCTGGATGCCGGTCGCGCAAGCCACCGACCTGCCCGAGCCGGGCGGCGACCCGAAGGTGGTCGAACTGCTCGGCGAGCGCTTCCTCCTGTGGCGCGACGGCGAAGGCCGGCCGGGCCTGTTCGACGAGGCCTGCCTGCACCGGGGTGCATCCCTCCAGCTGGCCCGTGCCGAGCCCGAGGGGCTGCGCTGCATCTACCACGGCTGGAAGTTCGCCGTCGACGGCAAGGTGCTGGAGACGCCCAACATCGCCGATCCGCGCTTCAAGGAGCGGATCAAGGGCCGCGCGTACCCGGTCAAGGTGGCAGGCGGGCTGGTGTGGGGCTACCTGGGGCCGAAGGACAAGATGCCCGAGTTTCCGGACTACCCCTTCATGGAGCAGCCGGACGAGCGCCGCATCAACGTGATGGCCATCATCAACTGCAACTACGCGCAGGTGATCGAAGGTCTGGTCGATTCCTCGCACCTGACCATCCTGCACGCCGGCGGCCTGGCGGCCACGAATGACGTCGACACGGACTTCGCCAAGAAGACGACCCACATGCAGTTCGATGCCTCGCCCGACATCGAGGCGGACGAGACCGACTTCGGCTTCCACTACGTGGCGCTTCGCACCGTGGGCGACAAGCGCATGGCGCGCATCGCCTCGTTCATCGCGCCGTGCTTCCTCTGCAACGCGAACGGCGATCTCTGGTTCGCGATGGTGCCGGTCAACGACGAGCGCTGCAACTTCTATCACGTGTGGTGGCATCCCGAGAACGCGATCGGCAACGAGCCGCAGCGGGCCCAGCATCTCGCATTCGTCGGGCTCGACGAGCCCACGCTCGAGCGCTTCGGCATGACACCCGACACCTGCGACACCGATGCCGCGATGAGCTGGCGCAACGGCTATGGGCAGGACCGCGCGGCGCAGCGGGCAGGGCACTTCTCTGGCCTGCACTCCTTCACGCAGGAGGATGCGGGCTGCACGATTTCGAGCGGCCCCATCCGCGACCGCTCGCGCGAGATGCTGTCCACGGCGGACCTCGCGATCGCGCAGCTCTACCGCAGCCTGCTCGCCTGCGCCAAGGGCGCGCGCGACGGCAGCGCCATACCCGCCCTCGACGCCGAGGTCGGGCGCGTGGTCGGCACCTCCGGCGAGATCGATGTCGACCAGGATTGGCGCAGCCTCGTGCCGCACCACAGGATTCTCTCGAGCCCGCGTCGCCCCGCTGCACGCGCGGCGGCCTAACGAAACAACTCATCACAGGAGTCGGCCATGCTGAACCGCCAACACAACGAACTTCTTTGCCGGGTGGGCCCGGAAACGCCCATGGGCACCATGATGCGCAGGTACTGGCATCCCGTCTGCACTTCCGCGCAGTTGTCCGAGCGGGATGCCGCGCCGCTGCGTGTGCGCCTGCTCGGCGAAGACTACGTGGCCTTCCGCGACAGTGAGGGACGCGTCGGCGTCATGGAAGAGCTCTGCATGCACCGCGGCGCATCGCTGGCGCTGGGGCGCGTAGAAGAGGGCGGCATCCGCTGCCTCTATCACGGCTGGAAGTTCAGCGTGGACGGCGCTGTGCTGGACACGCCCAACCATGCGGACCCCAAGTACCGCGCGAAGATGAAAGCCCCGGCATTCCCCGTGCGGGAGGAGGGCGGCATCGTCTGGGCCTACGTCGGCCCGAAGGAGCTGGAGCCGGCGTTCTCGCGCCATGCGTTCATGGACGCCGAGCCTGCGCACCGTGTCGTGCTGCGGGTCAACGTCAACTGCAACTATCTGCAGCTCGTGGAGGGCGGCGAGGATTCGTCGCACGTCGGCGTGCTGCACACCAACATGGCCCGGCCCGGCTGGAAGGACAAGGAGTTCACGCGCAACGCGGACGTGGTCAATCCCGCGGCCCTGGCGTCGAACGACCTGGAGCCCAGCCTCAAGATCGAGGACACGGCCTTCGGCTTCCAGTACGTCGCGCTGCGCAAGACGGACGAGCCGGGGACGAGGAATGCGCGCGTCGTGCCTTTCATCGTGCCCTATGGCCGCGTCATTCCGGCAACGGCCTTCCTGTTCACTGTGCTGGAGGTGCCCGCGGACGACACGCACACCAGCACCTACATCATCGTGCACGGCAACTCGCCGGTGACCGAAGAAAAGATCCTCGGCCTTCTGGGGCTGGACAACCCGAAATACTACGACCGCAAGAACTGCGTCTTCACCGCGACCTGGGCCGAAGCCTTCGGCCAGGACCGCGAGCTGATGAAGGAAAGCTGGACCGGCCTGAAGGGCGTGGAGATCGAGGACGCCGCGATCGCGCTGTCGCAGGGCCCGCTGTACGACCGCTCCAAGGAGCACCTGGTGCCCGCCGACCAGGCCGTCATGCGGGTGCGGCGCGTGCTGCTGGATTCCGTGCGGCGTGTGTCGGAAGAGAAGCCGCCGCTGGGGGTCGGGCTGGACCTCTCGGGAGTCAGTGCGTGCGATGCCACCTTCCCCGAGGGCACTGTCTGGCAGGACCTGCTGCCCGCGCACCGCGAAGTCGTTGCGGCCTGAGGAGCATGCCGTCATGACCACGGATACCCCCGACTACAGCGTTCCCGACTATCTCAAGCAACTGCGGCTGGATGGCAAGGCCTTCGTCTTGCTCGGCGCCGGACAGGGCATCGGCGAAGCCACTGCGCACGCACTGGCCCAGGCGGGCGCCCGCGTGCTGTGCGTTGATCGAGAGGAGGAACTCGCCGCCCGCATCGCGAAGGAGGTGAACGGCGTCGCCTTTGCAGGTGATGTCACTTCGCGCGAGATCATGCAGCGCGCGTTCGATGCCGCGGTGCGCAGCTTCGGCGAGGTGCACGGCATCGTCGATATCATCGGCATGGCCGATCTGCGCCCGCTGGTGGAGTTCGACGATGCAGCCTGGAGCCGGCAGTTCGACGTGGTCGTGCGCCATGCCTTCCTCGCGGTGCAGATCGGCGGCGAGCTGATCGCCAAGGCCGGCGGTGGAACGATCACCTTCGTGGGCTCGGTGGCCGGCGACCGGATCATTCCAAGGGAGACAGCCTACGCCAGCTCGAAGGCGGCCCTGCATCACTTCGTACGTGGCGCCGGCGCGGAGTACGCGCCGCGCGGTGTTCGGGTGAACGCGGTGTCGCCCGGGTTCGTGCGGACCCCGCGGCTGAACCAGATGCTCGGCGACGAGGCGTGGCGCGCAGTCGGCGAGGCGATCCCGATCGGCCGCGCCGCGATGCCAGCGGAGATCGCAGGTCCGCTGCTTTTCCTCGCGTCCGGGCTCAGCGCCCACATGACGGGCCAGGTCATCGTGGTGGATGGCGGCTCCACCAACCTCACGCCGTTCCCGAAAGTGTTCGGCGCGCCGAAGAAGGCCTGAGCCATGTCCGCGAGTTCCAAGGACATTCACCCGGCGCTTCGTGAACTGGCGAGGCGCGCCGTGGACCAGCCGAGCCTTGCGCAGGTGACGCCCGCCGAGGCTCGCGCGGGGATCGAGGCGCGGACCGCCAGCCGGCCTCCAGGACCGCCGGTCGCACGGGTGCAGGAGCTGGCCATCCCGGGACCGGGCGGGAGCATTCGTGCCCGCCTGTACGACCCCGGGTCGGCGCCCGGCGTCGTCGTCGCTTTCCATGGTGGCGGATGGCTCATGGGAAGCCGCGACAGTTTCGACGCGATTTCCCGCCACCTGGCCGTGGAGTCCGGGCTGATGGTGGTGAACGTGGACTATCGGCTCGCGCCCGAGCATCCGTTTCCGGCGGCTTTCGAGGATGCGTGGGCTGCCGTCCGGTGGGTGGCTGCGCAGGATGCGGAGCAGGGGTGGCCTGCGGACCGCCTGACGGTCTTCGGCGAATCAGCCGGCGGCAACCTGGCGGCCGCGGTTTGCCTGATGGCACGCGATCAGGGAGGGCCGCGCATTTCGGGCCAGGCGCTGGTCTATCCGGCCACGGATGCACGCCTGATCGCCCCCGCCCTGGACACCTACGCAGAAGGATTTCTGCAGCGCGGTGCCGACGTGCGCTACGCCTTCGAGACCTATGCGCTGAGCCATGGCGTCTCGCCCAATGACTGGCGCCTGTCGCCGCTCCTCGCACCAGGTCACGAGGGGCTGCCGCCGGCCCTGGTCCTCACCGCCGAATGCGACGCGGTCAGGGACGACGGCGAGGCGTATGCGGCCAAGCTGGCGGCGGCGGGGGTCGATGCCACCTGTGTGCGCTATCTCGGGATGCTGCACACCTTCATCGGCATGCGCGCGAGCCTGGGCGCAGCGGCGCTGGCGCAACGCCAGGTGGCCGACGCGCTTCGCGGCTGGGTCGCGGGCGCGGATTGATCCATGAACTGGCGCCTTCGCTACGCCCCGCACCTCGGCTACCGGCCGCCATTCCGTCCGCAATTCGGCGGTCTTGTCGGGACGGATGACCGGGTGGCGCATGTCCGTTTCGCTGCAGAACAAGGTCTCGCGGGGGTCTTGTATGCCTCGGCGCGATCCCGTCCCGTGCAGGAGCAGGAGCGCGTCGGGCGCGCCCTTGCGGATGCAGGTCTCGAAGCGGGTTGCCTGCTGTACACGGGCTTCGAACAGATTCGCGATACGCGCTGGGGGCGCACCGGGCGCGAGGCGCGCGATTGGATCGGGGCGGAGCTGAGATCGGCGGTCGAAGCGGCGGAGCGCGTGGGCGCCACGCGGCTGGTCGTGCTGGGCGGATCGGACCCCGCAGTGACGCGGGAGGCCCAAGTGGAAGCCTTCGTCGACAACCTCCGCTTCGGCGCTGATCTCGCGGGCCGCGCCGGCATGGTGCTGTGCCTCGAAACGCTGGACCGGCAGCGCGTTCCGGGCATGCTCCTGCATCACATCGCGGACGCCCAAGCAATCGTCAGGCGTGTCGCGCATCCTCATGTGCGGCTCGTTTTCGACACGGCGCATGTCCACGCCATGGATGGTGACGTGGTGAGCCGCCTGACGGAGGTCTGGGATGCGGTCGAGGTCATGCAACTGGCGGACAGTCCCGGTCGGCTTCAGCCCGGAACCGGGGAGATCGACTTTGCGGGTGTCCTGCGTCTTGCGGCCACTCGTGGCTACGCGGGCCTCGTGGAGCTTGAATACGACTGGCATCCGCCCGGCGCAGCCACCGAGCGCGCCGGCCTGGAGGCCCTGCGCCGCCTCGATGCCGCTATCGCGATCTAGGCGCCAACTTCATCATCTGCTTCCGAGGAAGATCAGTTGCGCCGAAGCAGAACGCTACTTCTTTCGAGAACGTGGGGAGGGGGTTTCATCCTCCGCATCGGGCTCTGCAAGACCGGCATGCTCCAGGCCAGCGAGCACACGCAGGGCGAACCTTTTTATCGCTTCGCGCTCGGCCGGTGCGAACTGCGACATGGCAGACTTGATGACCGACTCCTTGGCGAGGTGCTCGACCACCTCTTCGACGACCTGGAGGCCCTTGCGGGTGAGCCGTATCAGCACGCCGCCGCCGTGTCCGGGGTCCTGCATGCGCTCCACCAGGCCGCATTCGAGGAGGCGGTCGACCTTCTTCGTCATGGCGCCGGAGGTCACGAGCAGCGCGCGGAACAGGTCAGTTGGCCGCTTGGCGTAGGGCGGGCCGCCCCGCCGAAGCGCCAGAAGGACGCGCATGTCCGAGCCACTGATCCCGAACCGGCGCTCGCACATCCGCCCGTACGCACGCTCGATCACCGTTCCGAGCCGCATGAAGTAGATCGCGAGGAGGAAGTCGGACAGGTCGAGGTCGCTGCGCTCGCGCTGCCACTGGATGGTGATGAGTTCGATCAGGCTGCCGCCGGGAGGCATCGGCGTTGCGTGGCCCACCGCGGGATCGGCGGTGCGATCGCGTGGGGCGGAAGAAGATTTTCGTGCGGTGGCGCCGGCGGCGTTCCTGGCCATGGGGGGTCCTTCGTTCTGTCAGCGGCAATGATACGTTGCAGCGCCGGGACTTCTTCCGCGGAAGCTCCGGCCATAGAGTCTCAACCGAGCCGATGTGCGCTCGTTCATTCAAGTCTTGGAGATCATCATCATGTCGAATATTTCGAAAGCCGGCGCGGGCGCGATTCCCCTGGTGGGCCGTGTGCTTCTGGCCATCCTCTTCATCCTGAGCGGTCTCGGAAAGCTGGCCGCACCGGCCGCGACGCAGGGCTACATCGCGTCGATGAACGTGCCGCTGCCCGTAGTCGCCTACGCTGTCGCCGTCGTGGTGGAAGTCGCCGGGGGCATCATGCTGCTGGTCGGCTACCGCGCGCGGCTCGCAGCGATTGCGCTCGCCGTGTTCACGGCCGCCGCTGCCTTCCTCTTCCACAACAACTTTGGCGATCAGAACCAGTTCATTCACTTCGTGAAGAACATCGCGATCGTCGGTGGCCTGCTGCAGGTCGTGGGCTACGGCGCGGGGCTTCTCAGTCTGGACGCGCGCCTTGCGGGCAAGAGCAGCCGGCTGCAGACGGCCTAGGTGGGGAGCGCCACTTCTCTCGGCCCCTGGCCGATCTGCGCCGGCAAGCCGCTCGCCGTGCTTGCGCGGTGCAACTCCATCATCTCGAGGCAGCGCGACATGTCGCGCCGCACGAGGGAATCGATCAAAAGGTCGTGCTCGTCCACCGTGCGCTGGCGCGCGGTCGATTCGGCCATCTTGCTGGCGATGAAAAGGTCGGCCATCACCCAGAGCCGCTTGACCTCTTCAAGGATCAGACGGGAGGGCGAGAGCTCGTAGATCTTCAAATGGAACTCCCGGTTCAGGCGAACCAGTGGCGTCCAGTCGGCCGCCGACACGCACTCGCGCATCTGTCGGTTGAACTCGCGCAAGTCCTCGATGATGGCCGCATCAGGCCATTCGATCGACGCCAGCAACTCGTTTTCCAGCAACTGAAGGATCCGGCGGATCTGGGCCAGCTCATTGGGCGCCCGCTTGGCCACGAAGTAGCCGGCGTTGGGCCGGTGTCTCAGCAGGCCCTGGTCGGCGAGGACGTTCAGCGCCTCGCGAAGCGGTACCCGGCTGACGCCAAGCTCCTCGGCCATTTCCTGCTGTCGGATCTGCTCGCCGGGGGAGAGCGCACCCGAGACAACCATGGCGCGCAACTGCTGCAGCGCGCGCTCCATGGATTTGGCCGTCTGCGGAGAGTTGGGGCGGGTATGCGGCATGGCTGCGACTCAGGCTGGAAGTCTGTACAGCAGTGTACGCCTTCTGTCAGACAGGATTGAATTCAAAATGAGGGTTAGTCCTCATTGAATGCGAAATTGAATTCAATAAAGTATGTCGAACGGCACCTGAACCCCCGCACCTTGGACCCCCACCATGGCCACTTCGGACTCTTTCACCTTCGATCCGTACTCCATCGACGTCCAGGAGAACCCGTACCCGTACTACGCGGTGCTGCGCTGCGACCACCCCCTCTACTGGTGCGAACGGGCGAACTGCTGGGCGCTGAGCCGGTACGACGACGTTGCGGCGGCATGCAGTGATCCCGCGCGCTTCTCCTCGGCCCGTGGCAACGTGCTCGATGACGATCCGGCCCGCATGGGCAACACCCTGGGCACCAGCGACCCGCCCAAGCACGACCGGCTGCGCGGCCTGGTGAACGCCGCCTTCATGCGCGGCCGCGTGCTCGAGCGCGAATCGCGGCTGCGCGCGATCACGCAGGAATACATGGACGACTTCGTCGCGTCGGGCGGCGGGGACCTGATCCAGCAACTGACGGCGCGCATCAGCACCTCGACCATCTGCGACATCCTCGGCTTCGAGCGGGCGGACCACGTTCAGCTCAAAAAGTGGGTGGACGGGCTGATCTATCGCGACCCGGGCACTCGCCAGCTCCCACCCTCTGGGCAGGAAGCTCGCAAGAAGATGGTCGAGTACGCGCAGGCCACGATCGCGGCCCGCCGCGAGCAGCCGCGCGACGACCTGATCAGCGCCTTGATCGCTGCCGAAGTAGAGGGCAGCAAGCTCACGCCGACCGACCTCATGCACACAGTGGCTACGCTGCTCGGCGCAGGAATCGAGAGCGCGTCCAGCTTCATCGGCAATGCCATGCTGGCGCTTTCGGAGCATCCCGACCAGGCGCGGCTGCTCGCGGCCGACCTCGCCCTGGCGCCGCAGGCCATCGAGGAGATGCTGCGCTACGACACCCCGACGCAACGGTTCCATCGCACCGCGACGCAGGACATCGAGATGCACGGAAAGACGATCCGGGCGGGGCAGAGCGTCCTCGTGATGTACGGATCGGCCAATCGCGACGAGCGCAAGTTCGCCGACCCGGATCGCCTCGACATCACGCGCGCCCCCGGGCGGCACCTGGCCATGGGCCACGGAACGCATTTCTGTCTCGGGGCGCAGCTCGCCAAGGCGATGTCGCGGATCTTCCTCGAGGAGTGGTTCGCGCGAATCAGGGACTTCGAGCTTCACCACGACCGTGTCATACGCATGCACTCACCGGTTTTCCGGGGGCTCAGCGCCATGCCCGTGAGCGTCACGCTCCATTGAGGCGCGAAATGACCACGACCACCCCATCGATGCCGACGGGCCTGACCGTCCGGATTACGGAGATCGTCCGCAAGGCCCAGGGTGTCGTCGCGCTGGAACTGCAGGCCGCGGACGGGGGCATGCTGCATCCGTTCACGGCCGGCTCTCACATCGATGTGGAACTGCCGGTGCAGGACGGCACCGGCAACTCCATCGTGCGGCAGTACTCGCTGTGCAACGAGCCCGGGCAGGTGGACCGCTACGTCATCGGCGTCGGCCTCGACGTAGCGAGCCGGGGCGGGTCTGCATGGCTGCACAACGGCGCGCGGCTGGGCGGCACGTTGCGGGTCAGCATGCCTCGCAATCATTTCCAGCTCGAAGAGGACGCGGAGGACTCGGTCCTCGTGGCCGGTGGCATCGGCATCACGCCGCTGCTCGCCATGGCGCGTCGCCTGAGCACGCTCCAGCGCCGCTGGACGCTGTACTACTGCGCGCGCACCCCGGAGCATGCCGCCTTCCTGCGCGAGCTCGAAGACCTGCCCGGGCGCGTCATTCCAGTGTTCGACGGCGTGCCGGGCGGCAAGCCCATCGATCTCGCCCGAGTCGTGGAGGAGGCGCCCGCGCACGCGCACTTGTATTGCTGCGGACCCACATCGCTCATGGAGTCATTTCAGCGAGCCGCGGCGCAGCGCGCTGCCCGGCAGGTGCACGTCGAGTGGTTCAAGCCACCTCAAGCCGCACCCGCCGCCAATCCGTCTGCGGACGGCCCCTTCCAGGTCGCGCTCGCGCGCAGCGGAATCGAGCTCGACGTTCCCGCAGACCGCTCGATCCTCGAGGTGCTGATGGAAGCAGGCGTGCCGGTCCAGCACTCTTGCTGCGATGGTGTCTGCGGAACCTGCGAGACCCGAGTGCTCGAGGGCGTGCCAGAACACCGCGACCTCGTCCTTCTCGGCGACGAGGCGACGACGACCGAACGAATGATGGTCTGCGTATCGCGCTGCGTCGGCTCGCGGCTCGTGCTGGACCTGTAGCAAGTCCGATTCCCCTTCCACCAAGAGGCGCCCTATGTCGAACTACATCCGAACCGTTGCCACCGCAGCGCTGACCATCGCCTTGGCGCTTCCGGCCCTCGCGCAGGAAACCATCAAGGTTGGCCTGCTGTTCACCTACTCGGGGCCCTCCGGCATCAGCGGCCAGCTCTCCGACAACGCCATCAAGATGTTCGTGCAGAAGCATGGAAGCTCCGTTGCCGGGAAGAAGATCGAGTTCGTCAAGCGCGACACGACCGGGCCGAATCCGGAGGTCGCGAAGCGCCTGGCTCAGGAGCTGATCGTGCGCGAGAAGGTCCAGATCCTGATCGGGCCCGACTTCACGCCCAACGTGCTGGCGGTGGCACCGATGGTGACGGAAGCCAAGGTCCCGACCTTCATCACCGGCGCGGCGACGAGCGGCATCGTGGCGGAGAAGTCGCCTTACTACGTTCGCACCTTCTATGCCGTCCCGCAGATCGTGCGCCCGATGGCGCAGTGGGCCTGGCAGAACGGGGTCAAGAAGCCGTACGTGATCGTGGCCGACTTTGGCCCCGGCCATGAATCGGAAGCGGCTTTCACGAAGACCTTCGTCGATCTCGGTGGCCAGATCGCCGGCAACAGCCGGGTGTCGCTGCGCAATCCGGAGTTCTCGAGCTACATGCAGCGAATCAAGGATGCCAAGCCGGATGCGGTGTTCGTCTTCCTGCCCATCAGCGAACTCGGACCGCAGTTCCTGAAGGCCTATTCGGACTCCGGCCTCAAGGGCGGGAACATCCGGCTCCTGGCCACGGGCGACGTGAGCGACGAGAGCGTGGTCGATGCCGCGGGCGACGCCGCGCTCGGCCTGATCACCGTCGGGACGTACTCGCACGTCCATGACTCGGCACTCAACCGCCGCTTCGTCGCGGAGTACACGCAGAACTACGGCAAGACGCCGCGCCATACCGCCGCCACGGTCGCGGTCTGGGACGCGCTTCAGCTGATCTACGACGGGATCGCCGCCCAGGGGCCGGACAAGTTCGACGCCGACAAGTTCATGGCCTTCGTGAAGGGACGCAGCTTCGAGAGCCTGCGTGGCCCCGTGACGATCGACAAGGCAAGCGGCGACATCACCCAGAACGTCTATCTCCGGCGCGTGGAGAGGCAGGACGGAGTACTCCAGAACGTCGAGTTCTCGACCGTCAAGGACGTCCCCGCCAAGTAGGCGGCAACGAAGCGCAGCACCGACGCCGCACCACCATGACCGCGCTGCTCACCATCATCTTCAACGGCCTGGCCTACGGCGTGCTGCTGTTCATCATCGCCGTCGGCCTGTCGGTGACGATGGGGATGATGCGCTTCGTGAACCTGGCGCAGGTCAGCCTCTCCATGCTGGGCGGCTACGTGACCGTGATGACCGTCGGTTCGCTGGGCTGGCCTTTTCTTGCCAGCCTGCCGCTCGCCTTCGTCTGTGTCGGGCTCTTCTCCATCGTGCTCGAACGCCTCGTGCTGCGCCACTTCTACGGCAGCGACGATCTCACCCAGGTGCTGCTGACGCTGGGCCTCGTCTTCATGTCGATCTCGTCGGCAGCGTACATCTGGGGGCCTTCATTCCGGCCGGTACAGGTGCCGGAGTGGCTGAGCGGGCAGGCATCGGTGCTCGGCCTGGTGCTCGAGCGCTACCGGCTCTTCCTCGTGGTCGCCGGAGGCCTGATCGCCGCCGCCCTCGTGATCGGATTGGAACGCACCCGCTTCGGTGCCATGGTGCGCGCATGCGTCGACAGCCGCCGCGCGGCGTCAGGCTGCGGCATTAACACCAACCGGGTGTTCGCCCTGACATTCGCGCTGGGTGGCGGGCTGGCCGGCCTGGGCGGCGCGCTTGCTGCGAATCTGCTGAGCCTGGACCCCAACTTCCCGCTGCGCTACCTGGTCTATGTGCTGATCGTCGTGTCGGTCGGCGGCATGGGCAACATCCTCGGCAGCCTCGCGGCCGCGCTGCTGATCGGCGCCGCCGACGTGGTCGGCAAGTACTACCTGCCGGCGGCGGGTGGAGTCTTCATCTATGTCCTCACGGTCGCCATCGTCATGTGGCGCCCCCAGGGACTGCTTGGACGAAAGGCGGCGTGACATGCGCGACGCATTGCCCAGCTGGTTCGCCGAGCGCGCACGCTGGAAGGCCTTGGAGTGGGCCTTCTGGATCGTGCTTGTCGCGCTCTACTTCATTCCGCAAAGCAACCTGCCCCTGCTCTCGCAGGTCCTGGTCTGGGGATTGTTCGCGCTTTCGCTCGACTTGCTGCTCGGCTACCGGGGCATACCGTCGCTGGGCCATGCCGCCTTCTTCGGCATCGGCGCCTACGTGGCCGGCTTCCTTGGCAAGTACGGATGGACTGAGCCGCTGAGCGGGCTCGTGGTCGCTGCGCTTGCATCCGGCATCGCGGGCCTGGCCACCGGACGCGTGGTGCGCAACCTGCACGGGCTGGGGCTGCTGATGGTCACGCTGGGCCTGAACATGATCCTGTTCGACTTCGCGCTGCGCTCCACCGACATCACCGGCGGCGACGACGGCCTGCAGGGCATCGTCATCGCGCCCGTGCTCGGCGTGTTCAGGTTCGACATGGCGGGCCGCACCGCCTACCTCTACACGCTAGGGGTCGTGTTCCTCTGCTTCGTCGGCGTGCGCGCACTGGTGAAATCGCCGTTCGGGTTGGCGCTCCTGGGCGCACGCGACAACCCGCGGCGGATGGCCGCGCTGGGCGCACCGATCGAGGGCGATCTCACGCTGACCTTCGGAATCTCCGCCGCGATTGCGGGCCTCGCAGGTGCCTTGCTGACGCAGACCACGCAGTTCGTGTCGCCCGAGGCGCTGGCTTTCACACGCTCCGCCGACGTTCTCGTGATGCTCGTGATCGGCGGCGGCGCCATGCTCTACGGCGGCTTCGTCGGGGCCGCGATCTTCCTGATGATGCGTGACCTGTTGTCCGCATTCAACCCCATCTACTGGTACTTCTGGATCGGCCTGTTGCTCGTCGTCATCGTCTCGGCCTTCCGCAAGGGCATGCTGCCGTCCCTTGCAGCCGGATGGACGTCGTGGAAGCTGCGGAGGGCGCGGGCGTGAATACGAGCGCGGCGCAAGCCGTGGAGGTCCCCGCGCAGGCGCCGGACGCGCACAGCGGCGCCACGACGGCCGGCTGGATCCTCCGGATCCACGGGTTGAAGATGGCGTTCGGCGGCCTGACGATCTTCCGGGGTCTGGATTTCGACCTCCGCCGTGGCGAGAGGCACGCCATCATCGGCCCCAACGGCGCCGGCAAGAGCACCTTCGTGAACCTGGTCACCGGGATGCTGAAGCCCACGGGCGGCGAGATCCTGATCGATGGGAAGGACATGACGGCCGCCAGCCCGCAGCAGAGAGTGAAGGCGGGGCTCGTCAGGACCTTCCAGATCAACACGCTCTTCGCGAAGCTGACGCCCCTCGAGTCCGTCGTGCTCGCGCTGGCCGAGCGCGATGGCCTGGCCCGCCCGTCGTTCCGGCCTGTCCATCGGCACGGGGCGCAGGTCGACGAAGCAGGTGCGCTGCTCGAGCGCTTCGGGCTGGCAGATGCTGTGTACACGCCCACGCAGGCTCTTGCCTACGGCGAGCAACGGTTGCTCGAAGTCGTGGTGGCTGTCGCGCTACGGCCCAAGGCGCTGCTGCTCGACGAGCCCGCGGCGGGCCTTTCCACTGCGCAGGGAGTGGCCCTCTTCGAGCGCCTGTCGCAGGTCGCCGCCGACACGACCGTGCTCTTCATCGAGCACGACATGCACCTCGTCTTTCGTTTTGCCGACCGCGTGTCGGTGTTCGCCGGCGGATCGATGATCGCGCAGGGAACGCCGGACGAGGTGCGTACCAACGAAGAGGTGCGGGGGGCCTATCTTGGTCACTGATGTCCTCCTCGATGTCCGTCGGCTGTGCGCCGGCTACGGCAACGCGCGGGTCCTGCACGAACTCGACCTGCAACTCATGCAGGGCGAGATCCTGGTGGTCCTTGGACGCAACGGCGTCGGCAAGACGACGCTGGTCGAGACGCTGATGGGACTGACCACCTGGCATTCCGGCGAGATCAGCTTCGATGGCAGGCGCGTCGAATCCGCCCCCGCGCATGTGCGCAACCGAGTGGGGCTCGCCTGGGTACCGCAGCAGCGCGAGGTATTCGCTTCGCTCACCGTCGAAGAGAACCTCGCCGTGGTCTCGCGGCCCGGCCACTGGAGCCTGGAAGGTGTCTACCGCTTGTTCCCGCGCCTGAAGGAGCGGCGGAGCAACCTGGGCACCCAGCTTTCCGGCGGCGAGCAGCAGATGCTGGCCATGGGGCGCGCGTTGATGACCAACCCGAAGCTGCTGCTGCTCGACGAGCCGGTCGAAGGGCTCGCGCCGTTGGTGGTGCAGGACATGCTGCTCGCGATCCGCCGCATGCGCGAGGAATCCGGGGTGTCGGTGATCCTCGTCGAGCAGAAGCACGACCTGGCCCTGGCGCAGGGCGGCCGGTGCGTGGTCATCGACCATGGCACCGTGGTGCACGCGGGTGCCAGCGAAGCGCTGCTGCGCGATCAACTTTTGCTCGACCGCCTGCTGGGCGTCGCCGCCTGATCCCGTTCAAGAGAGGAACTCAATGACAACACATCGCCCACGTTCGCTGGAAGTCGCCGGTGTCTCGCACGGCGCCGCGCCGATCCCCTTGGGCGCCAGGGTCGGCAGCACGATCTACTCGTCCGGAATCCCCGGCATCGACCCCGCCACCGGGCAATTGGCGCAGGACGCGGCCGGACAGGCGCGCTTCGCCTTTCAGAACATGCGCGCGATGCTCGAAGCTGGCGGCGCGACGCCGGACGACGTGGTGCGCATCACCGTCTACCTGAAGGACAACGCCGCGCGCGAACACGTCAATGCGCAATGGGTCGAGTGCTTCCCCGATCCCCACGACCGGCCGGCGCGCCACTCGCTGGTCTACGACCTGCAAGGCGGGATGCTGCTGCAGCTCGAAGTCGTCGCTGTACTGGACGCGCCATGAACGATCACCATCGACAAACCCTCGGCGACCTGCTTCGCCGCACGGCCCGGCGCTTCCCCCGGAAGCTCGCGATCCGTTGCGGCAACACGGACTGGACGTACGCCGAGTTCGACGCCATCTGCAACCGGCTCGCACGCGGCCTCGCCGAGAACGGCATCGAGCCGGGCGACCGGGTCGCCGTGCTCGCGCGCAATTCGCATGCCTTCGCGGCCTTGCGCTTCGCGCTGGCCCGGCTCGGTGCGGTGCTGGTTCCGATCAACTTCATGCTCAACGCCGAGGAAACCCGCTTCATTCTCGAACACTCCGGCGCGCGCCTGTTGTGCGTCGATTCGGGCCTCGCGGCCCTGGGCCTCGAAGCCACGCGCGGCACACCGGTCCGGCACTGCCTGTGGCTGCCGGCGGAGGAAGACAGCGTGCCGGTCGACGGCATGCTCCGATTCGACGAGCTGCTGCGCGCCAGCGAGGAGCCGATCGAGCGGGACATCTCCGGGTCGATGCTGCTGCAGATCGTCTACACGAGCGGAACGGAGTCGCGGCCCAAGGGCGCGATGCTGACGCACGACGCGGTGATCGCCGAATACGTGACATGCCTCGTGGATGCCGAGATCGCCGAGGGCGACCGGGTGCTGCACGCGCTGCCGCTCTACCACTGCGCCCAGCTCGACGTGTTCCTCGGCCCCTGTGTCTACGTGGGGGCGACGAACGTGATCACGGCGAGGCCGACGCCGGACAACCTGCTCGCGCTGATGGCGGCCAACGGCATCACCTCGTTCTTCGCGCCGCCCACGGTGTGGATCTCGCTGCTTCGCTCGCCGACCTTCGACGCGACCGACCTGTCGCGACTCGCCAAGGGCTACTACGGGGCCTCGATCATGCCGGTGGAGGTTCTGAAGGAACTCCAGCGGCGCGTGCCGAAGGTGCGGCTGTGGAACCTGTACGGTCAGACGGAGATCGCGCCGGTGGCGACTGTGCTGAAGCCCGAGGACCAGCTGCGGAAGGCCGGCTCGGCCGGCCGCGCGGCGCTCAACGTGGAGACGCGCGTCGTCGACGACCGCATGGAGGACGTTGCCGTCGGGGAGGTCGGCGAGGTCGTGCACCGGTCGCCGCAACTGCTGGGCGGCTACTTCCACGACGATGAGCGTACGCGCGCGGCCTTCGAGGGCGGGTGGTTCCACAGCGGCGACCTGGCCACCATCGACGAGGACGGCTACATCACGATCGTCGACCGCAAGAAGGACATGATCAAGAGCGGCGGCGAGAACGTCGCGAGCCGCGAGGTGGAGGAGGCGATCTATGGCATCGCCGGCGTGTCGGAAGTCGCCGTCATCGGGCTGCCGGATCCAACGTGGATCGAAGCGGTCACGGCCGTCATCGTGACAAAGCCCGGCCAGGTGCTGACGGAGCAAGGGGTGATCGCCGCATGCCGGGACCGGCTCGCCGGCTTCAAGGTGCCCAAGCGCGTGATCCTCACGGACGCGCTCCCGAAGAACCCCAGCGGCAAACTGCTCAAGCGCGAGCTTCGCCAGCGCTACGCATGAGGGAAAGCATGGACGACATCATCACGCGATTGAAGCGGCTGGATTGCTGCGCCGTCTCGGACGCGATGGACAAGCTCGGCATTTCCGGGCGGCTCGCGAGCGGGCTTGAACAACGCGCCACGACGCAACGCATTGCCGGGCGCGCGCAGACCTACCGGCTTGCACCCGCTTCCGACGTCCCGCCTGCACAGGGCTCGCCCAGGCACCTCGGGACCACTGCGATCGAAGCTGCCGCGCCCGGCGACGTCATCGTCGTCGAGCAGCGCACCGGCATCGACGCCGGCAGTTGGGGCGGCATCCTGACTCTCGGCGCCAAGTTGCGCGGCGTTGCCGGCGTGGTCGTCGATGGCCCGGTGCGGGACATCGACGAGGCGCGCGCCTACGGATTCCCCGTGTACAGCACCGCACTCACGGCGCGCACTGCGCGAGGCCGCGTGGCCGAGATCGAATGCAACGGGCCCGTCACGATCCGCGATGTATCGGTCAACCCCGGCGACTACGTGCTGGCCGACGCGAGCGGGGTTGCGTTCATTCCCGCAGACGACGCAGCCCGTGTGCTCGACGCCGCGGAGGCCATCGCGGCGCGCGAGGCTGCCATGGCCAAGGCACTGCTGGCGGGGCGTTCGATCACCGAGGTGATGGGCGCCGACTACGAACACATGCTGCACCAGCCGGAACGAGGAAACCGATGACCGATACCAACGTGGCGCGCGCCGCGAAACTCGACACAGCCACCTTGAGCGATGCCCTGGACCGGCACGGCCTGGCCGGGCAGTGCCATCGCATCAAGCCGCGATCCACCGATTTCCGGATGACGGGGCGTGCGTGGACGCTCCAGTATGGGCCTGCAGCCAATCCGCCGGGGACGGTGGGCGACTACATCGACGAGGTCGAGGCGGGCAGCGTGATCGTCCTGGCCAACAGTGGCCGTGACGACGTGACCGTCTGGGGCGACATCCTCACCGAAGTCGCCCACCGCAAGGGCATCGCAGGCACGGTGATCGACGGCATCAACCGCGACGTCTCGCTCGCGCTGGAACTGAAGTACCCCATCTACAGCCGCGACAACTGGATGCGGACCGGAAAGGACCGCGTGCAGGTCGAGGCGACCCAGATTCCGGTGAACATCGGCAATGCGAGGGTCGCGCCCGGCGACCTGATCCGCGGCGACGCCGATGGCGTGGTCGTGATCCCGAGGAACTTCGAAGACAAGGTGCTCGACTCGGCCGAGGAGATCCAGCGGGCCGAAGACGCGATCCGCGCGTCGGTCCGCGCCGGCATGAGCCTGCGCGAAGCGCGCGAGAAGCACCGCTATCACAGCCTGCAGACGCGGGAGGCGAAGTGAGCACCGAACCGACCGGACCCACGATCCGCAACGAGATCCGGCGCGTCGATGGCGCGGTGGTTGCTGCCGCAGCCACGCTGGGTGCGGCCACGCTGCATGAAGCCGGCGGCCGCATTGGCGTCATGCCGTCCGCGATCAAGCCCGTCTCGCCCGGCTTTCGCGTCTGCGGTCCGGCGGTCACCGTGCATTCGCCGGGCGGGGACAACCTGTGGCTCCATCGCGCGATCTACGTCGCGCAACCGGGCGACGTGCTGGTCGTTCACGTCAGTGGCGAACACGATTTCGGCTACTGGGGCGAGATCATGTCGTGCGCCGCGGCGGCCCGCGGCCTGGCGGGACTCGTCATCGACGGCTGCGTCCGCGACGGCGCCCTGCTGGCGGAATTCGGATTCCCGGTGTTCGCGCGCGGCCTGTGCATTCGCGGAACCGGCAAAGACTTCGGCGCGCGCGGCTGGATCAACCACCCGCAGCTCTTCGGCGACCTGTGCGTCGATGCCGGAGACCTGGTGGTCGGCGATACGGATGGTGTCGTCGTCGTGCCGCGTGATCGCGCGGCGCAGGTCGTCGACGCAGCGCACGAGCGCGAGTCGAAGGAAGCCGCGATCCTGCAGCGCCTGCGCGCCGGCGAGCGAACGCTCGAGCTCTACAACTTCTGAACCCTCACAAGGACCCGCCATGATCATTGATGTCCACGGTCACCTTTGCGCTTCGCCGAAGCTCTATGCCTGGTTCACGCTGCTGCTCGCCAGTCGCGCGACCTATGGAACGCCGCCGCCACCGTTCTCCGACGACGAGATGCTGGCCCTGGCCGAAACACGGCGCAACCTCGACGCCATCGATCTCGCCGGCACGGATGTCCAACTGATCTCTCCGCGGCCCTTCACGATGTTCCATGCGGAAAAGCCCGGCCGCGTGGCGCACCGCTGGAACGAGGGCGTCAACGCCTACATCGCGCAGTTCTGCCGCGTGCTGCCGGACCGCTTCGCGGGGATCTGCGGACTGCCGCAGCCGGCCGGTGAGCCGATCACCACGTCCTTGCCGGAACTGGAGCGCTGTATCAAGGACTACGGCTTCGTCGGCTGCCTGCTCGACCCGGATCCGGGCGAGGGTGACAACCAGACCCCTGCGCTGGGCGACGAGTACTGGTATCCGTTGTACGAAAAGCTCTGCGCGCTGGATGTGCCGGCGCACGTCCACTCGACGGGAAACCAGCACGGGCGCGGAACGTACTCGACGCACTTCATCGATGAAGAGAGCCTGGCCATCCTCTCGCTCCTCAACTCACGCGTTTTTGTCGACTTTCCGAAACTGAAGATCATCATCTCGCACGGCGGCGGCTCCGTGCCCTACCAGGTGGGTCGCTGGCGCGCGGAACGGCTGCATCCCGTCATGGCCAAGACCGTGCACCTGCAGGAATCCTTCGACGAGAGCCTGCGCCGCCTCTACTACGACACCGTCATCCATTCGAAGGACTCGCTGGCGCTCCTGATCAAGCTGGTGGGCAGCGATCGCGTGATCTTCGGCACCGAGAACCCGGGTTCCGGCACGGCGCTCAACCCCGAAACCGGGCGCGCTTTCGACGATATCAAGGCGTTGGTGGAAGAGATCGACTTTCTGACGCCGCAGGACCGCGCCAACATCTACGAGAACAATGCGCGGCGCCTCTTTCCCCGGCTCAAGGCAAAGGGTGGAGCGCCAGCGCAGAAGGGCGACGCCAACAAGTACCTGACCGCCGCCGATGCCCGCAAGGGCATCGGCATGTGACGCCGGGCCATCGATGGCACGCATCGTTCTCGGCATCGGTACCTCGCACAGTCCATTGCTCGTGCTGGGCGGCGCGCAGTGGGAATACCGCTCGCAAGACGACAGGCGGAGCAAGGGGCTGAACACACTGGATGGCCGCATGGTTTCCTACGAGCAGCTCGTGGCGGAGCGCGGCGAGCCCTACTTGAAGCAAAGCGATCCCGCGCGCTTCCCCGAGCTTGCCGCGCGCGCGGAGTCTGCGCTGGACCGACTGGCCGCACAGCTCGAAGCAGCCCATCCCGACGTGGTTCTCGTCGTCGGGGACGACCAGGGCGAGCTCTTCGGGCCCGACAACTTCCCCGCCATGGCGATCTATCGCGGCGCGGAACTGGTCATGAAGGGCGCGGAGCATCTCCAGGGGATGCCGCCGTGGGCAGACTCGAAGTTCTGGGCGGGATACCGCATGGATCTTCCCCACCGCTACCCAGGTGCGCCTGAGCTCGCCCTGCAGTTGATCGAAGGCCTGATCCGCGAGGGCGTGGACGTGACCTCGTGCGACAGCGTTCCGGACCCGGCGCGAAGGGGCTTCGGGCATGCCTTCGGCTTCGTCATCCAGCGGCTCATGAAGGACCTGCCGGTGCCGATGCTGCCAGTGATGCTCAACACCTACTTCCCGCCCAATACGCCGTCTGCCGCGCGCTGCCATGAAGTCGGGCGCAAGCTGGCCGCCGTGCTCGATGGCTTGCCTTCGGATGCGCGGGTTGCGGTTGTCGCGTCCGGCGGCCTGAGCCACTTCATCTGCGAGGAGGCCTTCGATCGCAGGATCGTCAAGGCCCTCCAGGCGCACGACGCCGACACGCTCCGCGCGATTCCGCCAAGCGCGATGCTGTCGGGTTCTTCCGAGATTCGCAATTGGGTGATGGTGGGCGGAATGGTCGAAGCACTTCGCAGCGACTTCACGGAGTACATCCCCGTGCATCGCACGCCGGCGGGTACGGGGATCGGGCTCGCGTTCATGAGCTGGTGCTGACGCAAAGAACGCGGCAGACGTTAGCGCTGGTGCAATGATGCTTTGCGGCCGAGAAGCTCCTGGCGTCGGATCATGCGCAACATGTCCTCGCGTGACATGCCGTAGGTGCCGAACCCGATCGCCGGCAAGGCGCTGCCCACGATCTCAGACCTTCACGAAGTTGGGCCAGTTCCATCTGGGCCGGCTGCGCACTGCGGGCCAAGCCGCGCCCGCGATCTGGAACGCGGTGCTTTCGGCTTGACCGGCGCAACGCGCTCACGAAGTCGTTCGGGCACGCAGAAAAATTGCACCAGAGCCGAGGTGTGAAGGTCCTCGGCAAGCAGGCCGGTTTGAAGCTGATCTGGCGGGCACCGCGGCCCCTTGCCGTCGCGAGGCCATGAAGTATATTCAAGGCCATCAACGAAGGCTTGGATGGCAACTGACAGAGCAGCACGGACGAAGGCGAGCGGTGGCGCCGCGGTCGAGGACCGCCCGACCCAGCTGATCGAGATCGCGTCCCGCCTCTTCGCCACCCATGGCTACGCCGGCACCTCGCTGCGCGACATCGCGCAGCAAGCCAACATCACCAAGGCTGCGCTCTACTACCACTTCCCCAACAAGGAAGCGCTTTACGAGCAGATCGTTGTCGACAACCTCCAGGCCCTGATCGATCGCGTGAGCGACGCGGTAGAGCAGGCCGATGGGGCCACCGAGCAGGTGCGCGCCTTTATGCTCACCGCGGCGGACGTCTTTGCGGAAGCGCCCGACGCCTGGATCGCCGCATCCAATGTCTTCTGGTCCAGCATGGGCCCACAGATCCGCGAAGCCGCGGTCGGCCGCCGAGACAGGTTCGAGAAGCTGCTGCGCGCCTGCATCGCCAAAGGGATTGCCTCGGGCGAGTTTCGCGAGGTCGAGGCGGCGACAGCGGGGCGCTTGTTGCTGTCGACACTCAATCAGATGACACGATGGATCAAGCCGGACGGGCGGCTGAAGCCGCGCCAGGTGATCGAGGAGTATCTCGACATCATCCTGGTCGGGATGAAGGCGCCGGGGGCGGCCAAGGGCGCGAAGGCCGCGGGCCGTCGGGCGGCGGCCAAGCCCTGAGGCGCCTCGCTTCAGAGATTGCTCGCTGACCCGGTGTCGTCCGGGCTGCGCGGGGGCTGCGTGGCCGCCAACAGCGCGTGGACCGGATCGTTGCCCCGCACCCCACCGATCGGCTGCCGCGGACCGAAGCGCTCCGCCTCGGTGCCCTCGGGCGTGCCCAGCGGCCGCACCCAGTCGTACACCACCGTGCGCTGCGCGATGCGCCACTCCTCGCCGCGCTTCTCGAAGCGGTCGAGGTAGCGGCCGGCCAGGAAGACCTCGCGCGCCGTGCCTTGCGCATCGCGGTCGCGCTGCAGCGCCGTGAAGTAGGTCTCCACCGCGGCTTGCGTGCCGCGCAGGGTGATCGACAGATTGGCGACGTTGTGCACCGAACGCTCGCCCTGGGTGCGCAGTTTTTCCAGGGCCCAGTCGATGAAGCCTGTGGCGCTGCCTTGGTAGGGCCCGTGGCGGTCGGTGGCGTCAGGCCAGTAGGCGCTGCGCAGGGCCGCCTCGTCCTGGCGGTCGATGCCGCGGCAATAGCGAAACATGCATTCGCGGATGGCCTCGCGGTCCATCAACGCGACCACGCTGGCGTACATCTGGTGACTATCCATAGGGTATCTCCTGATCTTTAAGGCTATGCGAACTTACTAACCGGCCGGTAGAATTTTCTGCAAATAGAGCACGGAAGACAAGCATGGCTTTACGCATGGAAGGCAAGGTTGCCCTGGTGACAGGCGGCGCACAAGGCATCGGACGTGCCATCTGCGATCGATTCGCCGCCGAAGGCGCGATGGTCGCGGTGCTGGACATCAAGGCCGACAATGCCGAGCGCGCTGCGCAGGCGATCCGCGAGCAGGGCGGGCAGGCCGTGGCCTGCACGGGCAATGTGGCCGAACGAGCCACCTTCGAGTCGGCGGTCGCCACCCTCGAAGGTCTGTACGGCCGGCTCGACGTGCTGGTCAACAACGCCATCTGGGTGCGCTACGGCCCCATCGACGCGATCACGCCCGAGGTGCTCGATCGCATGGTCGGCACCGGCTTCAAGTCGGTGGTCTGGGGCACGCAGGTCGCCGCGGCCTTGATGGCAAAGGGCGGGGGCGGCTCCATCATCAACATCGCCTCGGCCGCCGGCTTCCTCGGCATGCCAAACGGGCTGATCTATTGCGGCGTCAAGGCCGGCGTGCTGGGCCTGACGCGCGCCTCGGCGGTCGAGCTCGGGCCGAAGAAGATTCGGGTCAACGCCATCGCGCCCGGCACCATCATGACCGAGGGCGTGAGCATCAACGTTGACGAAGCCGGCATGGCGAAGCGCATCGCTCGCACGCCGGTAGGGCGCCTGGGTCAGGTCGAGGACATCGCGAATGCCGCCGTGTTCCTGGCGGGCGATGACAGCGGCTTCATGACTGGCGAATCGATGCTGATCGACGGCGGTGTGACCCACGCATTCCTCTGATCAGGCATCGCCCATGCATTCGCTCCATCCTCTCTTCTTTCCGTCGTCGGTGGCGATCATCGGCGCCTCGTCCGACCCCGAGCGCATCGGCGGCCGGCCGCTTCGCTTCCTGGTCGAGGCGGGCTTCGCCGGCGCGTTGTACCCGGTCAACCGCAGCGGCGCCGCCGAGATCCAGGGCCTGCCCGCATTCGCCAGCCTGGCTGACGTGCCCGGCGCGGTGGACCATGCCATCGTCGCGGTGCCCGTGCCGGGGGTCGAGGCCGCGCTGCAGGACTGCGCCCGCAAGGGCGTGAAGGTGGTCCAGGTCTTCACCGCGGGCTTCGCGGAGGCCGATGCCGCGGGTGCCGAGCTGCAGGCCCGGCTGGTGCGCATCTGCCGTGAAGCGGGCATGCGCATGGTCGGCCCGAATGCGCTGGGGCTGCTCAATCCGTCGGCGAAGTTCTTCGCGACTTTCTCCACCGCCCTGAACGGCCTGCGGCCCAAGCCGGGCGTGATCGGCATGGCCACGCAGAGCGGCGCCTTCGGCTCGGCCGCGTACGGCATGGCGACCTTGCGCGGCATCGGGCTCAGCCGTGTGATCGCGACCGGCAACGAGGCCGACGTGGACGTGGCGGAATGCATCGACTACCTGGTCGACGACGTCGACACGCGCGTGATCTGCGCCGCGCTGGAGGCCTGCAAGGACGGTGCGCGACTGCGCGCGGCACTGCGCAAGGCGGCCGCCGCCGGCAAGCCGGTGGTCATCATGAAGATCGGCCGGACCGAGGTCGGCGCGGCCGCTGCCGCAACGCACACCGGTTCCCTGGCGGGCAATGACGCGATCTACGACGCCGTGTTCGCCGAATGCGGCGCGCACCGCGCGGCTTCGATCGAGGAGATGCTCGACATCGCGCACCTGTGCGCCGTCACCGGCCGGTTGCCGGCCAACGAGCGCATCGGCATCATGACCGGCTCGGGCGGCATCGGCATCCTGATGGCAGACGACGCGTCCGAACTCGGCATGGCGCTGCCGCCGCTCACCACCGAGTCGGCCGACGCCCTGCGCGCGCTGCTGCCCTTTGCGGTGCCGGCCAACCCCTACGACACCACCGCGCAGGTGAGCTCGGTGCCCGACGGCGTCGCCCGCGTGCTCGAGGCGATGCTGCTGCCCGGCTCGCCCTTCGGCACCCTGTTCGCCTACCTGGCCCATGTCGGCCTGTCGCCGTCGCGTTTCGCGTCGACGGAGCAGCGCATGATCGAGATACGGGCGGCGCATCCGGACCGGCCGCTGGTGCTGGTGATGCTGTCCGAGCAGGGCGTGACCGAGCGGCTCGAGGCCGCGGGCGTCGCCGTCTTCGCCGATCCGTCCCGCGCCGTGCGGGCGGTCGCCGGTGCTGCGCGCATGGCGAGACTGCGGCGCGCGATGCGCGGCGACAGCGCAGCCGCAAGCGGCTCGCAGCCCCTGCCGCAGGCCGCGACGGAAGCCGAGGCCAAGGCGCTGCTCGGCGCGGCCGGCATCCCCGTGCTGCCCGAGCAGACCTGCACCAGTGCCGAGTCGGCCGCGCGGGCCGCGGACGGCATGGGCTACCCGGTGGTCGCGAAGATCGTCTCCGCCGACATCCCGCACAAGACCGAGGTCGGCGGCGTGCTCGTGGGCCTGGCGGATGCCGGCGCGGTCGCGGCCGCCTACGACACGCTGATGGCCCGTGCGGCCGAGCGTGCGCCGCAGGCCCGCATCGATGGCGTGCTGATCGCGCCGATGGTGCGCGGCGGCGTGGAGACCATCATCGGCGTCCACATGGATCCGGTGTTCGGCCCGATGGTCATGTTCGGCCTCGGCGGCACGGCCGTCGAGCTGTTCAAGGACGTGGCCTTCGCCTCCGCGCCGCTCACGCCCGCGCAGGCGATGTCGCTGGTCGACGCGGTCCGTTCGTCGGCCCTGCTGAAGGGCTGGCGCGGCGGGCCGGCCTGCGACACGCAGGCCCTGGCCGATGCGCTCAGCCGCCTGTCGGAATTCGCGCTGCGCCATGCCGACCAGCTGGCCGGCATCGACATCAACCCCTTCGTCGTCAAGCCCCAGGGAGCCGTGTGCCTGGATGCCCTGATTTCCGTGCGCCAAGCTCCCGTCAACCCCAGCCCGAGAGAACACACATGATGGACCTCAAGACACTCCTTCTGACGATCGAGGACGGCATCGCCGTCGTCACGCTGAACCGCCCGCCGGTCAATGCACAGAACGCCGAGATGCGCGCGGAGATCACGGAAGTGTTCGACACGCTCAGCGACATGGACGAGGTCGCCGCCATCGTGTTGACCGGCACCGGCAAGCTGTTCTCGGCCGGCGCCGACATCCGCGAGCGGCCCAACCTGGCGGCCACGCCAGGCGCCTATGGCCGCCACAACCGGCTGGTGCGCGAGTCGTACTACGCGGTGGTCGAATGCGCCAAGCCCGTGATCGCCGCCATCAACGGCGCCGCGCTCGGCGCGGGCTTCGGCCTGGTGATGGGATCGGACATCTGGGTCGCCTCGGAGGACGCCTATGTCGCGATGCCCGAGATCAACGTCGGCCTGGCCGGCGGCGTCACCTTCCTGCAGAAGTTCTTCAGCCAGTCGCGCGCGCGCCGCATGTTCTATACGGGCATGCAGGTGTCGGCGCAGGAGCTGTACCGGCTCGGCCTGGTGGAAGCCTGCGTGCCGGCCGCCGAGCTGATGCCCTATGCGATGGGCATCGCGCGCGAGATCGCATCCAAGAGCCCGATCGCGGTGCGCCTGGCCAAGGAAGCCGCACGCATGACGCTGACGATGCCGCCGCGCGACGCCTATCGCTACGAGCAGGGCAACACGGTGGCGCTGTCGAAGACCGAAGACACCAAGGAAGCACAGCGGGCCTTCTTCGAGAAGCGCAAGCCGGTCTTCACCGGACGCTGAGCCAGGCACTTCGTCCACATTCCACCGTTCCCCTCGCATCGCCATGTCCCAACGCCGAACCGCTTCATCGCCACCCGCCCGCGCGGGCGCGGCCGGCGCGCCGGACACGCGCGAGAACCAGTTGCTGGCCATCGCGCGCCGCCTGTTCGCGCGCGACGGCTACGAGCGCACCTCGATGCGGGACATCGCGGAAGCCGCGGACATCACCAAGGCCGCGCTGTACTACTACTTCCCGAACAAGGAGGCGCTGTACGAGCGGGTGGTGCTGGAGTCGATGCAATCCCTGGTGGACGACGTCTCCGCGGCCGTGGACGCAGAGAACTCGCCGACGGCGCGCATCCGCGCCTTCATGCAATCCTCGGCGGACGTCTTCGACCTGGCGCGCGATCGGTGGATCGCCGGCTCGCGGGCCTTCCGCGAAGGCGGCAGCGGAGGCCAGCACCTGGCCGCGATCGCGCTGCGCGACCGCTACGAGAGCCTGTTGCGGCAATGTATCGCCGAAGGCATCGCCAGCGGCGAGGTGCGCGCGATCGATCCCGCCATCGCGGGCCGATTCCTGCTCTCCGGCCTGAACCAGATGACCAACTGGCACCGGCCCGATGGCCGCCTGGGTGTCACCGAGGTGATGCAGCAGTTCCTGGATATGGCGCTGAACGGCTTGCTCGTCGAAGCGCGTCCGGCAGAAGCGGCAGACGCCAGGCCGCGCAACGCCCGGGGCCCGCGCGCGGCCCGTCCAGCCAAGGCCTGACCCATGAGAACCATGCTTTCCACCTTCTTCGCCTTCGTCACTGACCGGCCGGCAAGTCATCTCAGGCGCCGGGCTGTGGCGACCGCACTGGGGGCCGCGGCCGCGCTGGCCGCGGCGACCGCGCTGCCGGCGATGGCGCAGACCCCGCCGTTTCCCGGCGGACCCGTCACGCTGATCGTGCCCTATGCGGCGGGCGGCCTCACCGACAACCTGGCCCGCGCCCTGGGCCAGCGCCTGGCCGAGCGCTGGGGCCAGCCGGTGATCGTGGACAACCGCGCGGGCGGCGGAACGGTCATCGGCACGGCGGCCGCGGCCCGTGCGCCGGCGGACGGCAAGACCCTGCTGGTGACCAGCTTCGGCTTCACCACCAACCCGTTCATGATGGCCAACCTGCCCTACAAGCAGAGCGCGCTGGAGCCGCTGGCGATGATCGCCGTCGCGCCCGCCATCCTGTTCGTGCATCCCTCGGTGCCGGCCGACGACGTGCCGTCGCTGGTGAAGTACATCAGGACCTCGGGCAAGCCCTTCAGCTTCGCTTCGTCGGGCAACGGCTCGAGCCCGCACATCGGTGCCGAACTCTTCGCCTCGCAGATCGGCGTCAGCATCGTCCACGTGCCCTACCGCGGCAACGGGCCGGGCCTGAACGACCTGATCGGCGGCCAGGTGCAGGCCATGTTCGATTCGAAGGCTGCGCTGTCCTTCGTCAAGGCCGGCAAGCTCAAGGCGCTCGGCATCAGCTCGCTGAAGCCGTCGACCTTGGCACCCGATCTCAAGCCGATCGCGCAATCGGGCGTGCCCGAGTTGGCCAACTTCGCGACCGCGAGCTGGTTCGGCGTGCTGGTGCCCGAGGGCACGCCGAAGCCGATCCAGAACCGGCTCTACGCCGACATCCGGGCGGTGCTGGACACGCCGGACATGCGCGAGGCCATCGACCGCGCGGGCGTCGAGCCGCTGCCCATGACCCAGGCCGAATTCGCCGCCTACCTGAAGTCGGAAGCGGAACGCTGGGGCCCGGTGATCCGGGACAAGAACATCAAGTCGGATTGAGACCATGCAAGCACACGCACCCCTGGCGCTCGCCGACCTGAAGGTCGAGGGTCGCCTCAACGGCCGGCGCATTCTCGTCACCGGCGCTGCCTCCGGTATCGGCCGCTCGGTGGCGGAGCTCTTCCTGCGCGCCGGGGCGTGCGTCGCGGCACTGGACCGGCACCGGCCGACCGATCTGCCCGGCGAGGCGCTCTGCCTCGAAGCCGACGTGACCGATCACTACGCCGTGGAACGCGCGGTGGCCCAGGCCGTCGATGCCTTCGGCGGCCTCGACGGCCTCGTCAACGCCGCTGGCATCGCCAACACCGACTGGGCCGACCAGGTGAGCCTGGCGGACTGGAAACGCGTGCTGGAGGTGAACCTCACCGGCAGCTTCATCGTCTGCCGCGCCTGCCTGCCGCACCTGCGCGGGGCGGGCGCGGGCACCATCGTCAACTTCGCGTCGGGCCAGGGCCTGGCGCCCTTCAAGCAGCGCAGCGCCTACGCGGCCTCGAAGGCCGGCGTGATCTCGCTCACCCGCTCGCTCGCGATGGAATGGGCGCCGCAGGTTCGCGTCAACACCGTCTGCCCCGGCGCCGTCGATACGCCGATGGTGCGCGGCGGCTACAGCCCCGAGGAACTGCGCGAGCAGGTCGGCCCGCGCTACGCGCTGGGCCGCATCGGCGAGCCGCACGAGATCGCGCTGGCCGCGCTCTACCTGAGCAGCGCCGAATCCTCCTTCGTCACCGGCATTGTGCTGGCGGTCGACGGCGGGCGCAGCTACCACTAGATGAATCGGACCAAGGAGACTTCATGAACGGCCTGATGCAACAGCATCCCCTGCTGCTGTCCGGACTCATCGACCATGCCGCGGCCTTCCATGGCGAGCGCGAGATCGTCAGCCACATGCCGGACGGCAGCACCCACCGCAGCAACTGGCGCGAAGTGCAAGAGCGCGCGAAGCGCCTGGCCAATGCGCTGGCGCGCCTGGGCGTCGGCGCGGGCGACCGGGTCGCCACGCTGGCCTGGAACACGCACCGCCACCTGGAGCTGTACTTCGGCGTTTCGGGCATGCAGGCCATCCTGCACACGGTCAACCCGCGACTCTTTCCGGAGCAGATCGCCTACATCGTCAACCATGCCGAGGACGGCTATGTCTTCTTCGACAACAGCTTCGCCGCGACGCTGGCCGAACTGGCGCCCCAGCTGGGCCGCGTGAAGGGCTTCGTCGCGCTCTGCGAGCGTTCGCAGATGCCGGATGTGAAGCTGCCCAATCTGCTGTGCTACGAGGAATTGCTGGCCGACGCTTCACCTGATTTCGATTGGCCGGTGTTCGACGAGAACACCGCCTCGTCGCTCTGCTACACCTCGGGTACCACCGGCAACCCGAAGGGCGTGCTGTACAGCCACCGCTCGACGGTGCTGCATTCCTTCACCGCGTGCACGGCCGACGGCCTGGCCATGTCTGCGCGCGACAGCGTGCTGCTGGTGGTGCCGCTCTTCCATGTCAACGCCTGGGGAGTACCCTATGCGGGCGCGATGTGCGGCGCCAAGCTGGTGCTGCCCGGCCCGCATCTGTCGGGCGAAAACATCTATCGCCTGCTGCGGGAGGAGCGCTGCAATTTCTCGCTGGGTGTGCCCACCGTGTGGCTGGGCCTGTTCGACTACGTCGAGCGCAACCGCGCCTCGCTCGACCTGTCGGAGATTGCACTCAAACGGCTGATCGTCGGTGGCTCGGCGGCGCCGCGCGCCATGATCCAGAAGTTCGAGGAGCTCTTCGGCGCCTACGTGATCCATGCCTGGGGCATGTCCGAGACCAGTCCGCTCGCGACCATCGGCACGCTGCTCGACAAACACAGCGACCTGGCGCTGCCGCAGCGCTACGACGTGCAGGCGAAGCAGGGCCGCGCGATCTACGGCGTGGAGATCGAGATCTTCGGCGAGGACGGCCGGCCGCTGCCGCACGACGGCAAGGCCTTCGGCGACCTGAAGGCGCGTGGGCCCTGGGTTGCTTCGGGCTACTACCGCGCCGACGGCGACGCGACCGATGCCGCGGGCTGGTTTCCGACCGGCGACGTCGCCACGCTCGACGCCCACGGCTTCGTGCAGATCACCGACCGTTCGAAGGACGTCATCAAATCCGGCGGCGAATGGATCTCGTCCATCGACCTCGAGAACGCCGCCGTGGGGCATCCCGGCGTGCAGGAGGCCGCCGTGATCGGCGTGGCGCACTCGCGCTGGCAGGAGCGCCCGCTGCTCCTGATCGTGCCCAAGCCCGACACGCAGCCCACGCGCGACGACATCCTGGCCTTCATGTCAGACAAGGTCGCCAAGTGGTGGATGCCCGACGACGTGGTCTTCGTGGATGCGCTTCCCCATACCGCCACGGGCAAGTTGCAGAAGCTCAAGTTGCGCGAACAGTTCAGATTTCACCAGCTTCCGACCGACGTGGGCCCCAGCGGCCCCGCCGAATGAGGCGCGCGCCCTCCGCGCAGCACCAAGGCTCCCCACCCATGATCCATCTCGACGAAACCCAGACGATGCTGCGCGACAGCGTGCAGGCATTCCATGAGAGGCACCCGGCCCCCGCACGCGTGCGACGCCTCCGAGACCAGGCCATCCCCTTCGACCGAAGCGTCTGGCGCGACATGGCAGAGGCGGGCTGGAGCGGGGTGCTGGTCCCCGAATCGCTCGGCGGCCACGGTCTGGGCGCGGCGGAGGCGATGCTGATCGCCAGCGAACTGGGACGCGGCCTGGCACCGGAGCCCTATGTCGCCTGCGGCTTGATGGTGGTGCAGGCGCTCGTGCCGCTCGCCACCGGCTCGGCGCCGGCCCGTGCGCTGCTCGAGCAGGTGCTGGCCGGCCGGACGCTGGCGGCGCTGGCCTGGCAGGAAGCCGCCGGCGCGCTGGACATCGACGAGGTCCGGATGCGCGCCGTCCGCAGGGGCGAGGGCTGGCAGCTGGAAGGGGCGGTCAAGTGCTTCGTGCCGCTGGCCGACGCTGCCGACGGCTTCCTCGTCTACGCGCTGGAGGACGGCGCTCCGGCGCTGTTCTGGATCACGCAGCCCGCCGCGATCCGCACGACCCGCACCGTCGATGGATTGAACTTCGGCGAAGTGGATGTCGCGGGCCTTGCGCTGCCGGCCGAGGCCCGGCTCGCGAGCGGCCCGGCGGTGCGCGAGGCCGTCTCACAGGCCATCGAGCTGGCGCGGTTGGCCAGCGCCTTCGAACTCGTGGGAGTGGCCGAGCGCGCGCTGGACGCCACGGTGGCCTACACCTCGCAGCGGGTCCAGTTCGGCAAGCCCATCGCGTCGTTCCAGGCGCTGCAGCACCGCATGGTCGACATGTGGATGCATTGCCAGCTGGCGCGCGCCTCGGCCGAGAACGCACTGCTGGACTGGGCGCGCCCGGCCGACGAGTCGACGCGCATCCAGTCGGTGCGCGCGGCGCGTGCCCGCGCCGGCGCCACGGCCCTGCTGGTCGGGAAGAGCGCGATCCAGCTGCACGGGGGCATGGGCATCGCCGACGAGACCGACATCGGCCTGTGCCTGAAGCGGGCGCTGGCGCTGTCGGCCTGGCTCGGCAATCCGCTGTGGCAGCGCACCCGGTTCCTGGACCAGTTGATGAAGAGCGGCCGCGTGCGCCAGTCCGACAACTCGCCCCTGGTGGTGCCCGAGGACGTCGACGTGGCCGAGCTTCCCGACGACGAGTTCCGTCGCGTGCTGGCGACCTGGATCGCCGCCAACTACCCGCCCGAGAAGCGCTTCATGAAGAAGCGCGCCTACTACGCCGACATCTCCGACTGGTACCAGGCGTTGTCGAAAAAGGGTTGGCTCGCACCCGCCTGGCCCAAGACGGCCGGCGGCATGGGCCTGTCGGCGACCAAGCAGGTGATCTACGCCGAGGAGATCGCACGCCATGGCTGCGCGCGCATTCCGGATCACGGCCTCGCCATCGGCAAGCTCCTGCTGATGCACGGCACGCCCGCTCAGATCGACTACCACCTGCCGCGCGTGCTGAGCGGCGAGATCATGTGGTGCCAGGGCTATTCCGAACCCAACGCGGGCTCCGACCTGGCCAGCCTGCGCACGCGCGCCGAGCGTGACGGCGATGTCCTGGTGGTCAATGGCCAGAAGACCTGGACCACGCTGGGTCCGGGGGCGGACTGGATGTTCGCGCTGGTGCGCACCAGCAAGGTCGACGGCGCCAAGCAGCGCGGCATCACCTTCCTGCTGATCGACCTCAAGACGCCGGGCGTGAAGGTGCGGCCCATCGTCAACCTCAAGGGAGAGGGCGAGTTCAGCGAAGTCTTCTTCGACAACGTCCGCGTGCCGGTCTCGAACGTCGTGGGCCGCATCGACGACGGCTGGAGCGTCGCCAACTCCTTCCTTCGCGAGGAGCGCATCTTCTTCGGAACGCCTCGCCAGTGCGAATATGCACTGGCCCAGCTCGACCGGCTGGCCGAGGCCACGAAGGCACTCGCGACGGGCGACTTCCGCGACCGCTATGCGCAGCTCGTGCTCGATGTGCGCGATCTCAAGGCCGCGTTCGAGCTCTTCATGGGGCGACTGCGCGGCGGCGAAGAACTCGGGCCGGAGGTGTCCTACCTCAAGGTCTGGGGCACCGAGACCTACCAGCGCATCACGGACGAACTCGTGCAGCTCGCGGGCGACCACGGCGGCCAGATCGACGACGTGGTCATCGGCGGCATCGCGGCCGACGTGATGAACCAGTACCTGGACTCGCGCATGCCCGCCATCTTCGGCGGGTCGAACGAGATCCAGCGCAACATCCTCGCCAAGCAAATCCTGGCGCTGCCTTCGGGCCGCGCCTGATACCCCGGCCAAGCTTTCACCAACGACAGCAGGAGACACAGAAATGAAGAACTTTCGGCACTCCATCGCGGCCTTGCGTGCCGTGCTCGCCACGGCCGGCCTGGCCGCGATCGCCGGCCTGACGCATGCCCAGATCTCGGATGACATGGTGCGCATCGGCCTCATGGGCGATCTGAGCGGTCCGTATTCCGGCAACGGCGGACCCGGCTCCGTGCTCGCCGCCAAGATGGCCATCGAGGACTTCGGCGGCAAGGTCAACGGCAAGCCGGTCGAGCTGCTCACGATGGACGACCAGAACAAGCCCGACGTCGGTCTGAACGCCGCGCGCAAGTGGCTGGAGGCGGACAAGGTGGACGCGATCGTCGGCGGCTCGGCCTCGTCGATCGCGCTGGGCGTGCAGACCCTGATGAAGGAAAAGCAGAAGCCCTACCTGATCGCCGGCACCGTCACCTCCGACCTCACCGGCAAGGCCTGCTCGCCGATGGCCTTCCAGTTCCTGGTCGACACCTACTCGCTGCCCAAGGCCGGCGTGCAGACGCTGATCGACAAGGGCATCAAGACCTTCTTCTTCGTGACGGTGGACTACGCCTTCGGCGCGGCGCTGCAGACCGAGGCCACGCGCTTCATCGAGCAGGCGGGCGGCAAGGTGGTGGGTTCGGTCAAGCATCCGCTGGGCACCACCGACTTCTCGTCGTACCTGCTGCAGGCGCAGTCGAGCGGCGCCAAGGCGATCGTGATCCTGAACGCGGGGCTGGACCTGTCCAACTCGCTCAAGCAGGCGGCCGAGTTCCGCATCACCAAGGGCGGCCAGAGCGTGAGCGTGTTCGGCATGACGATCAACAGCGTCGCCGCGATGGGCCTGGAGACCGCGCAGGGCCTGAACATCACGGTGCCCTTCTACTGGGACCGCGACGAAGCCTCGCGGGCCTGGAGCAAGCGCTTCATGGAACGCAACAACGGGGTGGTGCCGACCTACATCATGGCGGGCGTCTACAGCGCCGTGACGCATTACCTCAAGAGCGTGCAGGCGGCGGGCACCGACGCCGGCCCGGCGGTGGTGGCGAAGATGAAGGCCACGCCGGTGAACGACTTCATGTCCAAGGACGTGAAGATCCGTGAGGACGGCCAGGTGATGCGCCCGGTCTATCCGGTCGAAGTGAAGAGCCCCGCGCAGTCCAAGGGCAAGAACGACTTCTACACGGTGGGCGCCGCCATCCCCGCCGAGCAGGTGTTCCGTCCGCTGTCCGAAGGCGGCTGCGATTTCGTCAAGAAGTAAGCACGACTGGGGCGGGGTGCCACATGAGCGTACGACACGAGATCATCGGCGACACGCGCGACAGGCTGGGCGAGTGTCCGCTGTGGGACGCACGCGACCAGTCGCTGTACTGGGTCGATTCCAAGGCCAGGCTGGTGCGGCGCATGTCGGAGGGCCGGTACAGCGAATGGGCCACGCCGAGTGACGTGGGCTCGATCGCGCTGACGCGCAGCGGCCGGCTGGTACTGGCGCTCGAGGACGGCTTCCACCTGATGGACCTGTCCACGGGCGCGGTGCGGCGGCTGGCGGAGGTGCGGCACAAGGGCCCGGCCATGCGCATGAACGACGGCCGCACCGACCGCCAGGGCCGCTTCGTCGCCGGCTCGATGGTGATGGGCCGGCACGACACCGATGGCGGCTACTACCGATTGGAGGCCGACGGCAGCGCGACGCCGCTCTTCGACGGCATCGCGCTGGCCAATGCCACCTGCTTCAGCCCCGACGGGCGCCGGCTCTATCACGCCGACAGCCTGAGCGGCAACGTCAGCGTGGTCGACTACGACCCGGCCACCGGGGCGGTCGGACCGCGCCGCACGCTCTTCAGCACCCAGGCGCACGGCTCGGCGCCCGACGGTGCCACGGTGGATGCCGAAGGTTGTCTGTGGATCGCGCTGGTCCAGTGCGGCAAGCTGGGCCGCTTCCAGCCCGACGGCACGCTGCTCGCGCTGCTCGACGTGCCGACGCCGTTCCCGACCTGCCCCTGCTTCGGCGGGCCGGACCTGGACGTGCTCTACCTGACCAGCATCCGCAACACCGGCAACCTGCTGCGCAGCGACCATCCGGATGCGGGCGCGCTGTTCGCCTTCCACGGGCTGGGCGTGCGCGGCCTGCCCGAGGTGCTCTTCGACGACCGGAGCCTCGCATGACGAACCCGGTGCGCGCCAGCGACTGCATCCTTCGCACCGAAGGGCTCAGCAAGGAGTTCCTCGGCTTCCATGCCGTGAAGAACGTGTCGCTGAACATCCGGCGCCACAGCATCCATGCCCTGATCGGCCCCAACGGCGCCGGCAAGACCACCTGCTTCAACCTGCTGACCGCCTTCATCCCGGCCAGCGCCGGGCGCATCTACTACAACGGGCACGACATCACGAAGAGCGACCCGGCCAGCGTCGCGATCGGCGGCATGGTGCGCTCCTTCCAGATCTCGGCGGTGTTCGGCCAGATGAGCGTGCTGGACAACGTGCGCGTGGCGCTGCAGCGCAAGGCCGGCGGCACCTTCGCCTTCTGGCGCAGCGCGCGGGTGCTGGAGCGCTTCACCGGGCGGGCGCGCGAGCTGCTGGCCGCGGTCAACCTCGAGCCCTATGCGGACCATGCCGCCGCCGACCTGTCGTACGGCCGCAAGCGCGCGCTGGAGCTGGCGACCACGCTGGCGCTGGAGCCCGAACTGATCCTGCTCGACGAGCCGATCGCCGGCCTGGGCCACGAGGACATCGGGCCCGTGACGCGCCTGATCGCGCAGGTCGCCAGGGACCGGACCGTGCTGATGGTGGAACACAACATGAAGGTGGTGGCCGAGTTGTGCGACCGCATCACGGTGCTGCAGGCCGGCGAGGTGCTGGCCGAAGGCAGCTACGACGAAGTCTCGAACGACGCGCGCGTGCGCGAAGCCTACGTGGGAGGCGCCCATGCCTGAGCTGAACGTGCCCTGCCTGGAGGTGCGCGGCCTCACCGGCTTCTACGGCGAGACGCAGGCGCTGCACGGCATCGATTTCGTGGTGCAGCCGGGCGAGGCGGTCTGCCTGCTCGGGCGCAACGGTGCCGGCAAGACCACCACGCTGCGCGCAGTGGTGGGCCTGCTGACAAAGCGCCGGGGCCACATCGCGATCAACGGCCGTCCTACCCAGGGAATGGCGCCCGAGGACATCGCCCGCCTGGGCGTCGCCTACTGTCCCGAGGAGCGCGGCATCTTCGCGAGCCTGGACGTGGAGGAGAACCTGCTGCTGCCCCCGGTGCTGATGCCCGGCGGCATGACGATCGATGAGATCTACACGCTCTTCCCCAATCTCAAGTTGCGTCGCAAGAGCCCCGGCACGCGGCTCTCGGGCGGCGAACAGCAGATGCTGGCGATCGCCCGCATCCTGCGCACCGGCGCCAAGCTGCTGCTGCTGGACGAACCCACCGAAGGCCTGGCACCGGTGATCATCGAGAAGATCGGCGAGGCCATCGGCATCCTGCGCCAGCGCGGCTTCACGATCCTGATGGTGGAGCAGAACTTCCGTTTTGCTTCGCGTGTCGGCGACCGCTTCTATGTGATCGAGGAAGGCAGGGTCGCCGAGCATTTCGACCGCCAGACGCTGGCCAGCGACCACGCGCGGATCGAGGCGCTGCTCGGCGTCTGACGCGAATCGACAAGAGAAGACGGAACAAAGAGACATCCTATGCCGGACACCTTGTTTGGATTCCCACTGGCCGCCGTCGCCGGCCAGGTGCTGGTGGGCATGATCAACGGCTCGCTCTATGCGTTGATGAGCCTGGGCCTGGCGATCATCTTCGGGCTGCTGCGCGTGGTGAACTTCGCGCACGGCGCGCAGTACATGCTCGGCGCCTTCGTCGCCTGGGGCCTGCTGGAGTACCTGGGCCTGAACTACTGGTGGGCGCTGGTGCTGGCGCCGCTGGTGGTCGGCCTGAGCGGCGTCGCGCTGGAGCGCACCCTGCTGCGCCGGCTCTATCACGTCGACCATGTCTACGCGCTGCTGCTGACCTTCGGCTTCGCGCTGATCCTCGAAGGCGTGTTCCGCTACAAGTTCGGCGCCACGGGCCAGCCCTATCCGAACCCGATCGCGGGCGGGCTGGACACGCCGATGGCCTTCTTCCCGTGGTATCGGCTGTGGGTGATCGTCGCGTCCATGGGCATGTGCATCCTGACCTGGTTCGTCATCGAGCGGACCCAACTCGGCTCCTACCTGCGCGCCGCCACCGAGAACCCGAATCTGGTGCGGACATTCGGCGTGCGCGTACCGCGCATGCTGATGCTGACCTACGGCCTGGGCGTCGCGCTGGCCGGCTTCAGCGGCGTGATGGCGGCGCCGATCTACCAGGTCAATCCGCTCATGGGCTCCCAGCTGATCATCGTCGTGTTCGCGGTGGTCGTGATCGGCGGCATGGGCTCGATCATGGGCGCGATCGTGGCCGGCTTCGGGCTGGGCGTGATCGAAGGCATCACCAAGCTGGTGTACCCGGACGGCGCCGGGATGGTGGTGTTCGTGGTGATGCTGATCGTGCTTGCCGTGCGTCCGCAGGGCCTTTTCGGCAGCTTGCGCTGAACCGGTAGAAGGAGACAATGTGACCGCAACCCCCTCGTTCTTCGAGCGTCACTGGATGGCCCTGCTGGTCGCCGCCGCGCTTGTGCTGCTGCTGGCGCCGTTCGTGGCGTATCCCATCTTCCTGATGAAGCTGATGTGCTTCGCGCTGCTCGCGGCCTCACTGAACCTGATGGTCGGCTACGTCGGGCTGCTGTCTTTCGGACATGCGATGTTCTTCGGCTCGGCCGGCTACGCGACGGCGCATGCCGTCAAGGTCTGGGGCTTCGATCCCGCGCTGGGCGTGCTCTTCGGGGTGGCCGTGGCGGCGGCGATCGGCGCCACCACGGGCGTGCTGGCGATCCGTCGCGCCGGCATCGCCTTCTCGATGATCACGCTGGCCTGCGCGCAGCTGGTCTATTTCATCGCGCTGCGCTCACCCTTCACGGGCGGCGAGGATGGCATCCAGAACGTGCCGCGCGGAAAGCTGCTCGGCCTGTTGAGCCTGCAGGACAACCTCACGCTCTACTACGTGGTCATGGTCACGGTGGTGGCCGCCTTCTGGCTGATCTGGCGCGTGGTGCATTCGCCCTTCGGCCAGGTGCTGACTGCGATCCGCGACAACGAGCCGCGTGCCATCTCGCTGGGCTACCGGGTCCATCGCTACAAGCTGCTGGCCTTCACGCTCTCCGCCGCGTTGGCCGGACTGGCCGGCGGCATGAAGAGCATCGTGTTCCAGATCGCCACGCTCACCGACGTGAGCTGGGTCACCTCGGGCGAAGCCCTGCTGATGGGCATCGTCGGAGGCCTGCAGACGATGCTCGGCCCGGTGGTGGGCGCCATGGTGGTCGTGACCATGGCCAACCAGCTGTCCGCCTTTGCGGAGGCGGTGCTGATCGTCCAAGGCGCCGTCTTCGTGGTGGTGGTCATGCTCTTCCGCCGGGGCATCGTCGGCGAGATCAATGCCTTCCTGGCCCGGCGCGCGAGACTCGGCGCGCCCCCCGAGGCGTCCGCGATGCCTCCCCGGACCTCGCGCGCCGGCCCGCCCACTTCCGCAACGGCGCCCGAGGGGACCCCATGACCCTGTTTGTCGCCACACGCACCGGAGCTGTCCATGTCTGAGCGTCCCGACGTCCTCCTGTTGCATGGCCGGCTCGCCCTCGTGACCGGCGCCGCCGGCGGCATCGGCCGCGCCATTGCCATTCGCTACGCGCGAGCCGGCGCCCGCGTGGTGCTGGCCGATCTGCGCGCCGAGGATTGCGAGGCCGCCGTGCGCGAGATCGTCGAAGCGGGTGGCAGCGCCTGGGCCTTCGCGCTCGACATCACCGACGTGCCGGCCTGCGCCGAGCTGGCCGAACGGATCGGACGCGAGATCGGTGCGGTGGACGTGCTGGTCAACAACGCCGGCATTCTCCTGCGCGAAGGCATCGACACGCCCGACGCCCATCGCAAGATCCGCCGCGTGTTCGATGTCAACGTGCTGGGCGGCTTCAACGTGCTGCATGCCTTCCTGCCCGCGCTGCGCCAGACCCGGGGTTGCGTCATCAACATTGCCTCGGGCGCGGCGTTCATCGCGCAGGCCGGCTGCATCGGTTACTCGGGCTCCAAGGGCGCCGTGAAGATGCTGACGCAGTCGATGGCGGTCGACCTCGCGCCGGATGGCATCCGCGTCAACGCGATCGCACCCGGCGTGATCGAGACGGCGATGACCGATGCCACCCGTGCCGATCCGCAGCGTCTGCAGGGCTTCCTGCGCCGCACGCCGCTGGGCCGCGTCGGCCGGCCCGAAGAGATCGCCGAGCCGGCGCTGTTCCTGGCCTCGGCGATGGCCAGCTACATCACCGGCGTCACCTTGCCGGTGGATGGCGGCGTGCTTGCCGCATGACGGGAGAAGCGATGGCCATGACCAAGGATTCCCACGGCATGCGGATCATCCTGACCGGCGCGGCGCGCGGCATCGGACGGGCGATGGCCGAGCGGCTGGCGCGCGATTCGCTGCAGCGCCACGGCCTGCCGGCGCGCATGGTGCTGGCCGATCTTCATCGCGATGAACTCGAATCGCTGGCCCGGGAGTTGCGCCAGGACGGCGCCGAGGTGCAGGCGATCGCGGCCGACATGGCCGACCCGGCGGCACCCGCGCGGCTGGTGGCGGCCGCGGCGGAGTTCGGCGGCCTGGACGCCGTCGTCAGCAACGCCGGCTTCGCCATTCCAGCGCCCTTGCTCGAGGCGCGCCTGGAGGACTGGGACCAGGTGTTCGCCGTGCACGTGCGCGCCGCCTGGCTGCTGGGACGCGCGGCCCACCCCCTGCTCAAGGCCGCCCGGGGCAGCATGGTGGTCACGACGTCGATCTCGGGCAGCCACCCGACCGCGCCGCTGGCCGCCTACAGCCCCAGCAAGGCGGCGGCGCTGATGCTGGTGCGGCAGATGGCGCTCGAATGGGGGCCCGACGGCATCCGCGTCAACGCGCTGTCGCCCGGCATCACCGAAACCCCGGGCACCGCGGCGGTCTATGCGGATCCCCAAGCCCGCGCCCAGCGCGAAGCCCGCGTGCCGCTGCGTCGCATCGCCCGGGCCGAGGACATGGCGAACGCGCTGTCTTTCCTGGTCGGCCCCGACGCCGGCTACGTGAGCGGCACCGACCTCTTGGTCGATGGCGCGCTGTCCAGCGTGCTGATGGGCAGCTTGAACATGGCCGGCTGGAACTCCGGCTGACCCGGCCTCGTGCCGAACGAAACCGCCCTGGCGCGGCAACCACTTGTTGACCAGAACCTCCATGGAGATGCGCATGAACGCCGACACTGCAAAGAATTCCCCCGCCGCCTTCGGTCAGAGCGAGCCAGGCACCCGACGCGTCGACGTCCTCGTGGTCGGCGGCGGCTTTGGCGGCATGTACGCCGTCTACCGCTTCCGCGAGATGGGCCTCAGCCTGCAGGCCTTCGAGGCGGGCGGCGACGTGGGTGGCGTCTGGTACTGGAACCGCTACCCGGGCGCACGGGTCGACCTGCCCAGCATCGACTACAGCTACTCCTTCTCGCCAGAGATCGAGCAGGAATGGACCTGGTCGGAGCAGTTCGCGGCCCAGCCCGAGCTGCTGCGCTACATCGACTTCGTCGCCCAAAAACTCAGCCTGCGCCCGCACTTCCAATTCAACACGCGCGTCAACCGGGCCAGCTGGGACGCAGCGCGCGCGCTGTGGGTGCTCCGGACCGACCGGGGCGAGACCTGGGAGGCGCCGTACTGCGTCATGGCGACCGGCCCGCTGTCGATTCCGAAGGAGCCGGACATCCCCGGCGTGAAACGTTTCAAGGGCCGCCTGCTGCATGCCGCCAAGTGGCCGCACGAACCCGTCAGCTACGAGGGCCAGCGTGTGGGCGTGATCGGCACCGGCTCGACCGGGATCCAGATCGTGCAGGAGATCGGCCCGCAGGCCGGCGAACTCTTCGTCTTCCAGCGCACGCCGAGCTTCACCATGCCGATGCGCAATGTCGACCTCGACGCCGAGTACATGGCCGAGGTCAAGCGGCACTACCCGGGCATCCGCGAGGCCGCACGCAACAGCGCCGTCGGCGGCACGCGGCCGCAATCGACGCGGGCCTTCTTCAGCGTCACCAGGGCCCAGCGCCAGGCCTTGCTCGAAGACGCCTGGAAGCAGGGGGGGCTGGCCATGCTCGGCACCTTCTCGGACCTGATGCTCAACGAGGAAGCGAATGAGCAAGTGGCGGAGTTCGTGCGCAACAGGATCCCCGAGGTCGTCAAGGACCCGGTGACCGCCGAGAAGCTCAAGCCCAAGGGCTATCCGATCTTCGCCCGCCGGCCCTGTCTGGACTCCAGCTATTACGAGACCTACAACCTGCCGAACGTGCATCTGAAGGATTGCCTCACCGACCCGATCGTCGAGATCACCGAAAAGGGCGTGCGCACCGAGTCGGGCGAGGTCGAACTCGACATGCTGATCCTCGCCACCGGCTACGACGGACTCACAGGCGCCATGATGGCCTTCGACGTGATCGGACGCGACGGCCGCAAGGTCAACGACAAATGGAAGGACGGCGCGCGTTCGTACCTGGGGCTGATGATGGAGGGCTTCCCGAACCTCTTCATGACCACCGGCCCCAACGGTCCGGCGGCGCTCGCCAACATCATCCGCATCAGCGAGCATGACGTGGACTGGATCGCCGGGGCCATCATGCACATGCACAAGAACGGTCTCAAGACGATCGAGCCCACCCCCAAGGCCGAAGAGGACTGGATGGGCGTCGTGCGCAACCTGGCCAAGCGTTCGCTGATCAACAAGGCCAAGACCTGGTGGGTCGGTGCGAACGTGAAGGACAAGCCGCAAGGGCTGACGCTGTTCACCGGGGGCTTCCATGCCTACCGGCAGTACACGGGGGCGGCCGTGCAGGACGGGTACGCCAGCTTCAGCTTCGGGCCGGCGAAGGCCGAGGCGGAGCCCGAGCCGCGATTCGCTGCGGCGGATCCGGTGGCGGGGGTCTAGGGCAGGCCCTGGCCGTCGCGTCACACGCGAGACGGCATCCTGGCGCCGGCCGCGTTCTAATCGCGGACACCGAGCGCCAGGACCGGACGCCACCCTCAAGAAGCGAAGGACACACCATGTTTGCCGAACCCTCCCCCAAGACACGCGATCTGCTGCAGCGCCTGCGGCAATTCTTCGACCAGCACATCTATCCCAACGAAGCGCGCTATCACGAAGAGATGAATGCTTTTCGTCGCCAGGGCGATGCCTGGCAAGTCTCGCCGCTGATCGAGGAACTCAAGCCGCTGGCCCGCGCCGCCGGACTCTGGAACATGTTCCTGCCGCACGAGCACCGCGGCGTGCCGGGAATCTCGAACCTGGACTACGCGCCGCTGTGTGAAGTGATGGGACGTGTCTCGTGGTCGGGCGAGGTCTTCAACTGCTCGGCGCCCGACACCGGCAACATGGAAACCATCGAACGCTATGGCACCGAGGCGCAGAAGGACCAGTGGCTCGAACCGCTGCTTGCCGGCGAGATCCGCTCGGGCTTCCTGATGACCGAGCCGGCCGTGGCATCCTCGGACGCCACCAACATCCAGTGCACCATCAGGCGAGACGGCGATGAATATGTGATCAACGGCCGCAAGTGGTTTTCGTCAGGCGCTGGAAGTCCGCGTTGCAAGATATTCATCGTGATGGGCAAGACCGACACCGAGGCGCCGCGCCATGCGCAGCAATCGATGGTGCTGGTGCCGCGCGACACGCCCGGCGTGAGCGTGCTGCGGCACCTCTCGGTGTTCGGCTACGACGATGCACCGCATGGCCACATGGAGGTTTTGCTGGAAAACGTGCGCGTGCCAGTCAGCAATATTCTTCTGGGCGAAGGCCGTGGCTTCGAGATCGCCCAGGGCCGCCTGGGCCCGGGACGCATCCACCATTGCATGCGTTCCATCGGCGCTGCCGAGCGCGCGCTGGAGATGATGTGCGACCGGCTTCGTTCGCGCATCGCCTTCGGAAAGCCTCTGGCCGAGCAATCCGTCTGGCATGAACGCATCGCCGAGTCGCGCTGCATGATCGATCAGGCGCGGCTGCTGACGCTGAACGCTGCGTACAAGATGGACACGGTCGGCAACAAGGAAGCGCGTGCCGAGATCGCCATGATCAAGGTGGTGGCCCCCAACATGTCGTGCAAGGTGGTCGACTGGGCGATCCAGGCGCACGGCGCGGCCGGTGTCAGCCAGGACTTCTGGCTGGCCGAGGCCTATGCGCACCAGCGCACCGTGCGCATCGTCGACGGTCCGGACGAAGTGCACCGCAATGCCATCGCCAAGCTTGAATTGTCCAAGCAGCCTGTGGCGTAAAGGAAAAGGCTTCGGCGTCACCCGGGGCCAAGGCGCGGCCGGCGACAAGGAAAACGTTACGGCCGTTCGAGCATCCGCAGCAACCCTATGAATCTTGGTGGTCCACCCGCCTGTGGATTTGCCGATGGACTGGGGGCCGTTCTTTTTAGCACCCCCGTGCCATCGGATGCACCTTCAAGCTTCGAACGATGAGACAGCCACCGGTGGCTCGAAGGCGCGGATTGGAGGCAGCGCGCCGTCATAGCGCTTGATCTGCACGGTGCCGAGTTGCCCCGCGCAACCCTGTGCCAGCGACGAGGTACCGATGTCGCGCGTCAGCACATTGGGATTGCCGTGCGCGCACATCGGGCGGCCCTGGTCGTCCAGCGCCGGGTCGTACCAGGCGCCGGTGGGCAGCTGCACCACGTCCTCGCGCATCTCAACCGACAGGTGGGCGCTGGCCAGGCAGGCGCCGATCTCGTTGAACAGCTGCACGATGTCGCCCTCCTGAATGCCGCGCGCTGCGGCCGTTGCCGTGTGCAGCGTACAGACCTCGCGGCCCTGGCGCTTGCTGACCTGGCTGTGCGCGCCGAAGTCGAGCTGGCTGTGCAGCTTGGTGTGCGGCTGGTTGGCGATCAGCCAGAGCGGGTGCTCGGCGGTCGGGGCGAACTTCGGCGGCAGCCACGCCGGGTGGCCGGGGCAGTCGGCATAGCCGAAGGCGGCGATCGTGGGCGAGCTGACCTGCACTTTGCCGCTGGGCGTGGGCAGCGGCGCGCCCACGGGGTCATCCCGGAAGGCGCGCAGGATGCCGCCGTCGTCGTCGCGCTGTGGCAGCATGAGCTTGCCGCGCTGCCAGAACTCGTCGAAGGAGGGAGCCTCCAGGCCCAGCCCTTCGAGCCCGGCGCGGGTGCGCTCATACAGGTGGGCCAGCCATTCGCGCGTCGTGCGGCCCTCGCTGAAGGCCTTGAGCCCGCCCAGGCGTCCGGCCAGATCGCAAAAGATGTCGTAGTCGTCGCGGCTCAACCCGTGCGGTTCGGCGATGCGGTGCATCGCCACCACCATCGGGTCGGTGGGCGTTGCGCCGATGTCCTCACGCTCCAGCGTCATGGTGCAGGGCAGCACGATGTCGGCGTGCCGGGCGGTCGCGGTCCAGGCGATCTCGTGCACCACGAAGGTATCGAGCGTCCGGAAGGCCTCGGCCAGCCGGGCCAGGTCCTGGTGGTGGTGGAACGGGTTGCCGCCGGCCCAGTACGCCAGGCGAATGTGAGGGTAGCTGCGGCGCTGGCCGTTGTAGTCGAAGGGCTGTCCGGGGTTGAGCAGCATGTCGCTGATCCGCGCGACCGGGATGAACTCCTTCACACCGTTGGTGCCCTGCGGCAGCGCGGCGGCCGGCACCGCGTTGTTGCGCTTGCCGTAGTGGGCCAGGGTGCCGAGCGCGTAGTTGTAGCCGCCACCGGGCAGACCCAGTTGGCCCAGCGCGGCGGCCAGAACCGCCCCCATCCAGACGGGTTGCTCGCCATGCTCGGCGCGCTGAAGCGAATGCGAGACCACGACCAGCGTGCGTTTGCCGACCAGCGAGCGGGCCAGATCCATCAACTGCTGCGCGGGAAGGCCGCAGATTGGGGCGGCCCACGCGCAGTTCTTGGTCACGCCGTCGCTGCGGCCCATGAGGTAGTCCTCAAAGGCTTCCCAGCCGTCGCAGTAGCGGGCGATGAAGTCGTGGTCGTGCGTGCCGTCGCTGACCAACTGGTGCACCAGGGCCAGCATCAGCGCCGTATCGGTATTGGGCACGGCAGGCAGCCATTCGAACTGCGCCTCTTCGGGCAGGTCGCTCTTGAGTGGGCTGATGGAAACGAAGCGGCAGCCGCGGGCCGCCGCGTCGCGCATGGCATTGCGCTCGATGTGGCGGCTGATGCCGCCCGAGGCCACGCGCGAGTTCTTCAGCGCCATGCCGCCGAACGCCAGCACCACGTGGGTGTGCTCGACGATCTGCTCCCAGGTCACGTTGCGGCGCGCCACCTCTTCCATCGTGCCGATGACGTGCGGCAGCATCGGGCCGGAGGCGCCGGCGCTGTAGCTGTTGACCGAGCGCACGTAGCCGCCCAGCGTCGTGTTGAGGAACCGGTGCACCTGGCTCTGCGCATGATGGAAGCGCCCCGCGCTCGACCAGCCGTAGGAGCCGCCGAACACTGCGCCCGCACCGTGCTGGTCCTTCACGCGCTGCAGTTCCTTCGCCAGCAGGTCCAGCACCTCGTTCCAGGGCATGGCGACATAGTCGTCCTGGCCGCGCATCGGGTCGGGCCCCGGGCCGCGCTCCAGCCACCCCTTGCGCACCATGGGCGTGGTGACGCGCGCCCGGTGGTGCAGCGCATCGGGGAAGTTGTCGATCAGCGGGTTCGGGTCCGGATCGTCCGGATTCGGCTTTACCGCCAGCGTATGACCGTCCCAGGCGGCTGAGAAGACGCCCCAGTGGGAGCTATGGGGCAGGAAGATGGGCGTCTCGGTACTCATGATTCTTTCGCTTGAAGCGTTGCGAAGGCTGGGGGCTGTGTCTCCTACTCGGCCTTCAGGTTCCCTCGCTCCACGGCGCGCTTGTAGTTGGCAATGTCCTTGACGATGAAGTCGCGGAACTGGGTCCCGGTCAGCGTGGCTTCCTGGGCGCCGTCGGCGCGATAGACCTTGAGCACTTCAGGATCCTTCATCGCCTCCTTGACTGCGCGCCCGAGGACGTCGATCACCTCCTTGGGCGTGCCGGCTGGCGCGGCCAGTCCGTACCACTGCGTCATCACGACGTCGATGCCGGATTCCTTGAGCGTGGGAACATCCGGCAGCGAGGGCACGCGCCTCGGGCTGCTCACGGCCAACAGCCTGAGCTTGCCGCCGGCGATCTGGCCCATCAGCGGGGTGTACGGCGCGAAGAAGCTCGACACCTGGCCGCCATAGAGGTCGTTGAGCGCCAGGCCCGAACCCTTGTAGGGGATGTGGAGGATGTCGAGTCCGGCGTCCTGCTTGACCATCTCCATCACGATCTGCGAGGAGCCGCCGGTGCCGGTGGAGGCATAGGTGAGCTTGCCGCTCTTGGCCGCGCTCAGGTAGTCCTTCATCGACTTGATGCTGGAGTTGCTTCCCACCATCAGGCCGAAGGGCGTCTCCACCAACTGCGCGATGGGCACGAAGTCTTCGGGCACCTTGTAGGACAGGTTGCTGCGCACCGCGGGGGCGCTGCCCATGTTGCCGCTCATGGCCAGGATCAGCGTGTATCCGTCCGGCCGCGCGCGCGCTACCGTTTCGGCCGCGATGTTGCCGCCGGCACCGGCCTTGTTGTCCACGATGACCGCCTGGCCGATGTGTCGGGCCAACGCGTTGGCGATGGTGCGGCCATACAGGTCTCCGCCGCCGCCGGGCGGGAATCCCACCACCAACTTGATCGGCTGCTCGGGGTAGGCGGCATGAGCGGTGCCGGCAAGAGCGACGAAGCCCGCCACGGCGAACAGGGCGGCCGAGCGGCGCAGGAACTGGCTCCTTGCTCTTGTTTGCATGAAAGTGTCTCCGGATTCATGAGGCTAGGGATAGCAAGCAGGAGCGACAGGAGGGCGTGTCAGGCCGCAGGGCCGGTCGCGATCGGCGCGCCGGGCTGGGCGCTCCACTCGCTCCACGAGCCGGGATAGAGCGCCGCCCCCTTCAGTCCCGCCACCTCCATCGCCAGCAGGTTGTGGCATGCGGTGACGCCCGAGCCGCACTGGTTCACCAGCGCCGATGCAGGCTTGCCGCCAGTGATGGCGTCGAATTCGGCGCGCAGCCGGTCGGCGGTCTTGAAGCGGCCATCGGCGACCAGGTTGTCTTTGAACAGACGGTTCTTCGCGCCAGGGATGTGCCCGCCGACCGGGTCCATGGTTTCGTTCTCGCCGCGGAAACGGTCGGGGGCGCGGGCGTCCAGCACCAGCTTCTCCCCGCTGGCGATGTTGGCCTTCATCTGCTCGTAGGACAGGGTGGAGACCAGGGGGGCGCGCAATGCAAAGTGGCCGGGCGGCCGCGTGGCGGGCGCCGCGGTCGAGATCGCCTGGCCGGCGGCCTTCCAGGCGGCAATCCCGCCGTCGAGCACGGCGACGTCACGGTGGCCGGCCCAGCGCAGCATCCACCACAAGCGCGCCGCATACATGCCACCGGCGTTGTCGTAGGCCACGACCTGGGTGTCGCCATTCATGCCCAACGCGACCATGGTGGCGGCGAAGGCTTCGCGGCTGGGCAGCGGGTGGCGGCCGTTCTTGCCGGTCTTCTCGGCCGACAGGGCGTGCTCCAGGTGAAGGTAGGCCGCACCCGGGACATGGCCCGCGTCGTAGGCCTGCCGGCCTGCGTCGAGATGGGTCAGCTCGAAGCTGCAGTCCAGCACCATCGGGGGCGTGGCACCTTTCTGCGCAGCGGCGAGTTGGTCGACCGAGATGAGGGTGTCGTAGCGCATGCGGTTCATTCCTTGAAATCAGCGAGGGGGTTTACGGGGAGATCTCCTTCATCAGCGCGGGCGTGATCGCGGCCTTGTAGCGCGCGATGTCCTCGACGATGAAGCTGCGAAAGCCGTCCATCGGCAGTTCGCGTTCGGAAGCGGCGTCCTTGCGGATCGCGTTGCGCACCTCCGGTGTGGCCAGTGCGCGGCTCAGGTGGTCGGACAGCACCTTCACCACGGCCTGCGGCGTGCCGGCGGGCGCCACCAGTCCGTACCACTGCGTCACCGGCACGTTCACGCCCAGCTCCTGAAAGGTCGGCACCTCCGGGATCGCCGGATTCCGCTTGGCACCGGTGATCGCCAGCAGCCGCAACTGGCCTTGGCGGACCTGGCCGACCAGCGGCGATGCGGTGGCGAAGAAGCTGTCGACCTGGCCGCCGAGCATGTCGGTGATGGCCGGGCCCGACCCCTTGTAGGGCACATGCAGCATGTCCACGCGGGCTTCTTGCTTGACCATTTCCATGCCGATGTGGGCCGCCGCGCCGGTGCCGGTGGAGGCAAAGCTCAGCTTCTGCGTTTTGGCCGCGTCGAGCAGTTCGCGCGCCGTCTTGAAGCGCGAGTTGTGTCCGACGAAGAGCCCGTGCGGCGCCTCCAGGATCAGGCCGATCGCGGCGAAGTCGTCCGGCACCTTGTAGGGGATGCTCTGCGGCCTGAGCGCAGGTGAGACGGCCAGGTTGCCGCTCATGGCAAGCAGGATGGTGTAGCCATCGGGCTTGGCCTTGGCGACGATGTCGGCGGCAATGTTGCCGCCGGCGCCGGCGCGGTTGTCGACCACCACCGTCTGTCCGAGCGTCTTGCCCATGGCATTGGCGATCAGCCGTCCGTACAGGTCGCCGCCGCCGCCGGGCGGGAAACCGACCACGAGCTTGACGGGCTGCTCGGGAAAGGCGACCTGGGCCGCCGGCGCCGCGCCGGCGATGACGCCGGCAAAGGCCAGCGCAAAGACACCGAGGCGGCGACGGGTCCGGGCAGTGGGGTTCATTTCTGTCTCCTGTCTTTTTGTGATCTGCGGGGCTGTGGTCTGAGGCCCCGCGCGCCGGGCGGTCAGCCCAGCCAGGCCTTCTGTGCGGCCACGACGCGGTCCACCGAGGTGCTGCACTGGCCCAGGTAGGCCGAGGGGTCGGTCAAGTCGCGAATCTCGTTGTCGCTCAGCAGCTTGCCGAGGCCTCGGTGCTGGCGCATGGCATCGGCGAAGGTGAGCTTGCTGGTGATGCCGTGCATCGAGGCCTCGTAAATCCACTCGTGCGCGGTTTGCTTGCCCACGCGTTCCGAGAGCTCCAGCATGACCCGCTCGCTCAGCAGGTAGCCGCGCATCTTGTCGAGGTTGGCGGCCATCGCGTCGGCGTTGACCTTGAGCCCAGCCAGCAGGTTCTTGGCCTGGAACAGCATGGCGCCGGCGATCATGCAGCATTCGGGCACGGCCTTCCATTCCATCTTCCAGGCGATGCCGTCGCGCTCGCCTTCCTGCACCATGCCCTCGACCATCATTGCGGCGTTGTAGCGCAGCGGGCGCGAGAGTCCGGCCAGGTTCTCGGCCGAGGTCGGGTTGCGCTTGTGCGGCATGGTGGACGAGCCCAGCTTGCCTTCGGAGAAGCCTTCCTCCACCTCGCCGAACTCGTTGCGCTGCATGTTGAAGAGTTCGTTGCCGATCTTCGACAGCGTGCTGCCGGCCATGGCGAGCAAGCTCGTGTATTCGGTGAAGCGATCGCGTGCCGGTGCCCAACTGATCATCGGTACACCCAGCCCCAGCTTCTTCAGCGTCAGGGCTTCGAGCTCGATCGCTTTGGGCCCCAGCGAGGCCTGGCTGCCCACAGCGCCGGCCAACATGCCGACCAGCACGCGTGGCGCGGCCTGTACCAGTCGCTCGTGGTGGCGGCCCAACTCGTCGAGCCATAGCGCGCACTTGTGGCCGAAGGTGATCGGCAACGCCTGCACGCCGTGCGTGCGTGCGGCCATCGGTGTGTCGCGGTGGGCCACGGCCAGGCGCTTGAGCTCCTGTCCCACCGCCTTCAGGTCGCGCATCACCACCGCATGGAATTCCTTCAACTGCAAGGCGACGCCCGTGTCCACCACGTCCTGCGTGGTGGCGCCGTAGTGCACCCATTCCCCGTTTTCATTGGAACAGGCGGCCTGCAGCTGCTTGAGCGCGGGCACCAGCGAATGCTTGATGCGGCGGATCTCGGCCGACATCTTGGCGATGTCGATGTTCTCGACCTTGGCCTTCTCGGCGATCTCCTTGGCGGCGGCGGCGGGGATGATGCCGAGCTCCGCCTGCGCGGCGGCCAGCGCGGCCTCGAAGTCGAGCCATTTCTGGATGCGGTTGTCTTCGCCGAAGATGGCGCGCAGTTCGTCGGTGCCCCAGAGATGCTGGAGCGACTGCATGTCGAATACTGAAACGGGCATGAAAATCCTCTTGGTGTTAGACAGAGGTGATGGAGTCCAGCAGCGCGCGTGGCAGCACGCGACCGGGGTTGAAGGTATTGGCCGGATCCAGCGCGCGCTTGATGCGCGCCATGGCCTCGAGTGCGACCGGGGGCTTGTAGTGCAGGAATGCGGCTTGCTTCTGCCGCCCGATACCGTGTTCGGCGGAGATCGATCCGTTCAACTGCGCAGCCGTCGCATGCACGATGTCGTGCACTGCGTCCTCCTGCGCGCGGAAGTCGGCGTCCGCCATGCCGGCGGGCTTGCTCTGGTTGTAGTGCAGGTTGCCGTCGCCCACATGTCCGAAGCAGACGATGCGGATGCCGGGCATCAACTGCTGCAGCGCCGCACCGGCCCGGGCGATGAAATCGGGAATGCGCGAGATGGCGACGGAGATGTCGTGTTTGATCGACGGACCTTCCAGTCGCTGGGCCTCCGGCACGTGTTCACGCAGCGCCCAGAAGGCATGGGCTTGGCTGTCGGAGGCCGCCAGCGCGGCGTCCAGCACCAGGCCGTCCTCCATCGCTGCACCCAGCATGTCCTCCACCGCGGGCTGCAGGTCCACACGCGCCGACACCTCGGACACGTCGAGCAGAACCGACCAGGGCGGCACATTGCCGAGGGGCGCGCGCATGCCCGTCGTGCCGTGCTTCAGTACCAGTCCCAGCGGGCCGTCACCGATCAGTTCGAACGCGGTCACGCGCTCGCCCACCGCATCGGTCAGGCGCGACAGCAGTTCCACCGCGGCGTGCGGGTCGCGCACCGCAACCCAGGCGGTGATCACCTTGCGCGGCCGCGCGAAGAGCTTGAAGGTGACCGCTGTGACGATGCCGAGCGTGCCTTCGCCGCCGATGAACAACTGCTTGAGGTCGTAGCCCGTGTTGTCCTTGCGCAGTGCGGTCAGCAGGTCGAGCACGCGACCGTCGGCCAGCACGACCTCCAGGCCCAGCACCAGCTCCCGGGTGTTGCCGTATCGCAGCACCTGTTCGCCGCCTGCATTGGTGGAGACCACGCCGCCCACGGTGGCACTGCCTTCGGAGGCGAGGGACAGCGGAAACAGGCGGCCAGCCTTCTCTGCAGCGGCCTGTGCGTCGAGCACGGTGCAGCCGGCCTCGACCGTGAGCGTGTTGTCCAGCGGGTCGACGTGCAGCACGGCGCGCATTCGGTCCAGGCTCACGACCACTTCGGTCCGCGAGCCGTCGGGCGTGGAGCCGCCGACGAGGCCGGTGTTGCCACCCTGCGGCACGATGGGCACACCCGTGGCGGCACAGGCCGCCACCACGCGCGACACCTCGCTGGTGGTGGCCGGGCGCACCACGGCGCGCGCGGCGCCGGGATAGGTGCGACGCCATTCGGCCTCGTAGCGGGCCATGTCGGCCGCGACCGTCAGTACATGGGCAGCGCCCACGATGCCGGCCAGTGTCTCAGCCAGCGCGTCAGTGCGTTGGGCGGCGGGATTGTCGATGGTCGTCGTCATGCAGGAACGCGGGTGGCCTGGCACAGCCGCCGGTCCGATGACCTTGGCGCACCGGAAAACACGCGATGTCTCCGTTGTAAAGAACGCTTCTTTGCCGCCCAGGTATGCTGCGTGCACTGCGCGCAAGGGCTGCTTCTTCTTGTCTCTTGGTGTTTCAATGAATGAAATGCATTTCAATTGATGAAATAATAGGCCGCGTGCCTGACCTTGTCAACGGTGTCGGCCCCAGGAGGGCGCGCGGACGCAATATCTACCCATGAGATCTACATCCCCTTTGAACAAGACGGCTGCCCCGACCTCGGCACGCAAGACCGCGCGGCTGGCTCCGGCTGCCACCTCGATCGAGGCACCAGCGGCCGACATCGGCACGTCGCGCCCACCCTCGGGGGTCCTGGAACGCGGCTTGTCCATCCTCGAGTGCTTTACCGAGGATCGGCTGCGCCTGCAATTGCGCGAGCTGGCAGAGTGCACCGGTCTGGACAAGGCCACGTTGTTACGCCTTCTGGGTGTGCTGGTACGGGCGCGCATGGTCCACCGTTTCGACAACGGAAGCTATTCGCCCGGCCCGGCGCTGCTTCACATGGGCATGCTCTACCGTCGCACCTTCGACGTCGGCTCGCGGCTGCAGCCAGCTCTGCTGGAGGTGATGCGGCAGACAGGGGAGACGGTGGCTTTCTACGTGCGCGATGGCGATGAGCGCGTCTGCCTGTACCGCGAGAACAGCAGCAATGAGGTCCGTCACCATGTGGAGGTGGGCGCACGGCTCAAGCTTTCGGCCGGCGGCTCGTCTTCGCATGTGCTGCGTTACTTCACCGGCGGCAACACGCCCCAGGCTGCGGCGATTGCGCGCGACGGCTTTGCCATCACCCGCGAGGAGCGTGTGCCGCAGATTGCATCGGTGGCCGTGCCGGTGTTCGACAGTGACGGTGTCTTTCAGGGCGCGCTGGTGGTGATCGGCCTCGCGCAGCGGCAGAGTGCGACGGCCCAGCGCAAGGCCGTCCAGGTGGCGCAGCAGGCCCTGGCGGAGCAGGGCTTCAGCAGCCGTCCGCCCCGCGACTGGCTTCGATAGGGCGGACCTTGCCAAACAGCGCGCTGGACGGTGCGCCGGCTGCAGCATCTTGCCCTGCATCCGTGAATCCTTCGCACCAGGCCACCAGCGCGGTGGCTTGACCGTCGTCCATCGCGGGCGCGAAGGTGCGCATGCGTTGCTGCACGCCATCCCAGGTATAGGGGTCTTCCGGATCGCCGCGACGCAGCTCGCGGTAGGACGTGAGCTTCCGTCCGTCGTGCAGCGTGATGCTCACGCGGCTCGGGCGTCGTTGCGGAAAGGCCCGCTGAAACTCATCGTTGGGCTGCACCGACATGCGCGCGGCCAGCGCACGCAGCGTGGCGTTGTCGATGTCCGGCGCCTCGGTGTCGGCGATGCCGAGCACGCCTTTTTGCAGCAGCACCGCCAGCACATAGCGCAGGCAAAAGCTGGCCTCGGCCGGCTTGGCGGGCCACTGCACCCCGGCGATCTTGAGTGCGTGCGGGAAGATATCGATCTCCATCGACTGCACATCGGCCGCACCGATGCCGTGCTCCTCGATCAATGCGCGCGTGGCGTCGAGCGGCGTGAACAGCATCGCGCAGGCTGGCCAGGCCTTGATGGTGGCGGTGTGCAGACGCTCCGGATCATCCAGTCCGCTGTCAATGGCGGCCAATGGCCCTTCGCCCGCCAACGCGGCGTACATGCCGCGCCGGCCGGTGAAGAATGCTCGGGCTCCCGGCAGGCCCGCCTGTGCCGCGTACGCGGCCGTCATGCCGTTGCGCACGGCGAACGCAGGGTGCAGCGACTTGGATTCGTGCGCGCCGTCGTCAACCAGTTGCCAGAGGCCGGCCGCCTGCGTGGCGGCGATGCCCAGCGCATGGTGCAGCCGAGGTGCGTCCAGACCCATCGCCATGCCGGCCGCAGCGGCGGCACCGACGGCTCCGGCCGTGGCCGTCGCGTGGAACAGGCCTGCATGGCGCGTGCCCAGCGCCTCGCCCAGCCGCAGCGCCACTTCGTAGCCTGCGACGATGGCCCGCGCCGCGCGTTCGCGTGTCAGGCGCAGTGGTGCCGCGAGCGCCAGCACCGGCGTGATGGCTACGACGCCGGGGTGCAGCATGGCGGCGCGGTGCGCATCGTCGATCTCGCGCAGGTGCGTGATGCCGGCGTTGACGAAGCCGGCTGCCAGCGGCGTGGCGCCTGCGGGGTCGCTGCCAAACAGCGCCGCGTCGCCGGCACCGGGCATCAACGTGCGTCCCAGGCCGCGCAACGTGGCCGCGGCCGGCATGTCCAGCGTCGACCAGCCGGCCGTGAACCAGTCCAGCAGAGCCTGCGCCAGTCGCGCGCGGGTGACGTCGGGCAACGGCTGCGCCGCCTGATCGTACAGATGCGTCACCAGCGTGGATTCGGGTAGCGCAACGGGAGTGGAAGCTGTGGTCACAGAGAACTCTGCATGTTTTATTCAATGAAATCGCTTTCATTATATAAAATGACGTCTCTCGACGGAGTTGCCATGAGCCTGTCCATCCATTCCTTTTTCGATGCGGCCACCGCCACGTTCTCCCATGTGGTCGATGACGGAGCCGGCGTCTGCGCGGTCATCGACCCGGTGCTGGGTTTCGACCAGACGTCCGGTCGCACCGATCCGCGCCCGGTCGAGGCTGTCGCCGCGTACCTGGAAGCGAAAGGACTGCGGGTGCAGTGGTTGCTCGAGACGCATGCGCATGCGGATCACCTGTCCGGCGCGCCCTGGCTGCAGCGCCGTTTCGGCGGTGCTTTGGCGATCGGCGCGGGTATCACCGCGGTGCAGCGTGGATTCCGTGGCATCTTCAACGCCGACGACATGGACGTGGACGGCTCGCAGTTCAACCGGCTGTTCGCCGATGGCGAGACCTTCTCCATCGGTACATTGCAGGCGCAGGCGCTGCACGTGCCCGGTCATACGCCGGCCGACGTGGCATACCGCATCGCCAATCCGACGGACGACGCGGATGCAGTCTTCATAGGCGACACGCTGTTCATGCCCGACCTGGGCACTGCCCGCTGCGATTTCCCGGGCGGCGATGCGCCCGGTTTGTTTCGGTCGATCCGCCGATTGCTGGCGCTACCACCGCAGACGGCGCTTTATCTCTGTCACGACTATCCGCCAAAGGGCCGCGAAGCGGCCTGCCGTACGACTGTCGCCGACCAACGCGCAAGCAACATCCACGTGCGAGACGGAATGGCCGAGGCCGACTTCGTGGCGCTGCGTCAAGCGCGCGACGCCACGCTTGCGCTGCCGGCGCTGATGTTGCCGTCGGTGCAAGTCAACATGCGCGCCGGCCGCATGCCTGCTCCCGATGCGAACGGCACCTCGTATCTGAAGATACCTGTCGATTTGCTGTAAGAAAGTGGCGCTTCAGCGCAGGCCGCTCGGAATGTCTGGCGGACCCTCAAGGCGTGGCGCTTTCGTTCGACGGAAGCGCACAACGTCGTGCCATTCAATAGGCGTCAGCGCCCACGTGGGCGCGATTGAGCAGTGGCGATGCCGCGCTAACGGCAGCAATTTCGTTGGCGGCCTCGATCAATGCCGGGGCGAGCGCCCGAAGCTTCTTTTCGTTCAGGCGCACGGTCGGCCCAGAAATGACCAACACGCCCACCGCGCCCTTGTTGGGGGGGCGGATGGCCACCGCGACGGACGCCAGCCCTTCTACATAGGTCTCGCTCGTGACGGCATAGCCATCCGCTCGGATTCGGCGTAGCGCTTTCAGCAGCGCGGCAATGGAAGCGGGGGCGTTGGGACCGAAGCGCTCCGGCTTCCCCAGCCCCTGTTTGGCAACGAGTGCAATTGCATCGTCGTCGCTCAATGTCGCGAGCCAGCACTGCCCTGAAGACGTACAAGACAGCTGGGCGTCGATCCCCATGTCGGGGTCGTACTTCAAGCCGCTGCGCGCGCCCTGTGAAAGCGCCACCCAGGTCAGGTGATCCACATCCACCACGCCGAGGCGCACCAGTTCGCCGCTGGATACCGCCAGCCGGTCCAGGATGGGCTGGCACAAATCCACCACACCGGAATACTTCAGGTAGTTGAGGCCGAGAGAAACCAGCTTCGTCGTCAAGACATAGTCTCCGCGCTCTCGCGACTGCCGAACGTAGCCTTGCTCTGCAAGCTCGAGGAGCAGGCGATGGGCCGCGCTGCGCGGCATTTCCAGCTCATCGGCGAGGGTGGCGAGGGAAACGCCGTTCACGTCGGCGGCCAGCCGTTCGAGGATCCCCAGGGTTCTTTGCAATACGCCGGACATTCGGATCTGCCTTCAGCCGCCTCGAGGCGCGCGTGGGTTGTTCAAATAGCCAAGCTTACCGGTTGTCGAGTCCGCGCCGCCTGAAGCACAGCCTGGACCGCCTGCAGGGTCCGCAACGCGTCGGGCCCCGAGCACACCGGCGTCTCCTGACCTTCCGCTACGGCCCGGAAATGGCGCAGCTGTTCCGTGTAGGGGTCAGCGGCGTGGACCGCCGTGCGTTCGTGCGTCAATGGCGCGTGCCAGCCGCGGCTGCCACGGTAGCGCCAGACGTCCAGCCGCGGCAAGGTCAGCGAGCCTTCCGTGCCGGATATGAAATGCGAGTTCACGTCCTGCTGCGCATAGTGTGATGCTTCTCCGGCGGCCAGATCCCAGTTCCACGGCGAGACTGCCGCGTCCGAAACGCACATCGTGCCGAGCGCCCCGTTGGCGAATCGCAGCGTCACTGCCGCAGTGTCCTCGACCTCGAAGCCGCGCAAGGCGTTGGAGGTGAGCGCCTGGACTTCTGCGATTTCGCCCAGCAGGTAGCGCAGCATGTCGATGTCGTGAATCAGATTGATCAGCACCGGGCCTCCGCCCGGCTGCCGCCGCCAAGCCAGGTCGTAGTAGCTGTCGGGCTTGAGCCAGGTCGCCATGGCGTTCACGCTGACCGGGCGGCCCAGCACGCCATCTGCGATGAGCGCCTTGGCCGCACGCATGATCGGATTGTGGCGCCGCTGGTGACCGACCATCAGCGGCACGCCGTGCGCCGTTGCGGCATCGCACAAGCGCTGCGCTTCCTCGGCGTTGTCGGCGACCGGCTTTTCCATCAGGACGGGAAGCCCGCGGGCGATGCAAGCCAGGCCGATTTCGGCATGGGTGGCGTTGGGCGTGGCGACGATCGCGCCCTCGACCGGCGCGCTCGCCAGCATGTCGCGGTAGTCGGCGAACCATGGCACTGCCAGGCGGTCGGCCAGCAGGCGAGCGCCGTCGGTCGGGTCGGCGATGGCGCCTAGCGCGACCGCCTCGTGTCGCGCAAGACGTTCGATGTGCATGCGACCGATGGCACCCGCTCCGATCACGCCGATGGGGAAGCGGGTATGAGGTTCGCAAGCAGATGAAGACATGTCGGATCCCCGATGCAGGTGTTGGAATAACGTTTAATGTCTGAATAGTATTCCAAAACACAAGATCGTGCAGTGGCGTCCTCGCTCTACGGCTTGAGCGTTCGCTCCGGGTGGCGCATGGCCTCGGCCGCGCGAGCTCGGAACTCGCGTGGCGTCATTCCGGTTCGCTTCCGGAAGAATCGACTGAAGTAGGCCTCGTCAGCGAAGCCGAGCCCGTCGGCCAACTGGCGGACGCTGCTCGCGGTATAGACGAGTTCCCGCTGGGCCTCGTGAATCAATCGGGCTTGCACGACGTCCAAGCCAGACATGCCCAGTGCGTCGCGGCAGAGACGTGTCAGTTGGCCCGGGGTGACGCCCAGCTGCGATGCGTACGCCTGCATCGGGAGGTGCTCCTTGAAATGCCGCTCGACGAGGGCCCGGAACTTTTTGATCTGCACGGCCTTGCGTGAAGCGAGCCGCACCGGTTCTGTCGCCTGGATCGCCTGCAGTCGTGCGATCTTCACGAGCAGGGCGATCAACAGCGACATGCCCGCCGCCACATGGCCGGCGGCGTGGAAGCGACTCTCGCGCTCGATCGCCAGGAAGAGTGGCATGAGTTCTTCAATGTCGCGTTCGCTTGGTAGCGCGGTGGCGCCTGGCTTGTGGACCGTCTGCAGCAACTCCGGCATGAGTACGCCGGCCAAGGATTCCAGCGGGCGTTGTGCAGCCGTGATCACCGGGCCGTCGACGTCGGGAGAAAAGTGAAATCCATGCACGGTTTGTGCAGGAATCAGAAGAATGCAGGGCGACGCCAGCTGGATCCGTGCCTGATCGAGCAGCACTTCGACCGAGCCCTGCGTCAGGCAAAGGATCTGGATGAACGCATCGTGCGTGTGGGGTCGGATCTCCCAGTTGTAAGGGAGTGAGCGCTCCGGGATCCATTCGAAATCGAAGAAGCTCTGCCAGGCTGGCAGTGCTTGGTCCCCGTAGAGGGAGTAGTTCGGAATGTCCCTCGCCATGTGATTTCCGTCGAAGCCTGCACGAATTGTCCTGACATTCGCTGGATTCGTCAAAACCAGTCAGCGCGGGCATGCCAACAATTTGGTCTTCGAAAAAGGAGACCTCATGACCCCCAACTCTCGGCCGCACTGGCTCGGCTTGGAAGGACAGGTGTGCGTCGTGACCGGCGCTGCCAGCGGCATCGGCGCTGCCGTCGCCCGCAGCCTGGCGCAGGCAGGCGCAAAGGTCGCGCTGCTCGATCGCGATCTTGCGGGGGCACAGGGCGTGGCCTCGGAACTCGGCGCCTCCGGTCTGGCCGTGCGCTGCGACATCGCGGACGAGGCCAGCGTGGAGGCCGCTGCGCAGCACGTGCGGGCCGAACTCGGCAACTGCCGAGTCCTTGTCAACAACGCCGGCCTGCTACGCCCGGGGGGGTTGGCGGATGTGAGCCTCGCCGACTGGAACCATGTCTTGTCGGTCAACCTCACGGGCTACCTGCTGTGCGCACGGGCCTTCGCAGCGCCCATGCGAGAGGCCGGGTGCGGCAGCATCGTCAATGTGGCTTCCATCTCGGCCCTCTTTCCGCAGACGGGCAGCGGCGCCTACAGCGCCAGCAAGGCGGGCGTGCTGCTGATGTCGCGCCAGATGGCGGTGGAGTGGGGGGCCGAAGGCGTGCGCAGCAACGCCATATGTCCCGGAATGATCCGAACGGCGCTTTCGGCCGGCTTCTACGAGGAGGCCGGCTTCGAGGCCCGTCGCGCCGCCGTGACCGCCAGTCGCCGGATCGGGGAGCCGCAAGACATCGCCGACGTGGCGCTATTCCTTGCCAGCCCGCGTTCGGCTTACGTGAACGGCGCTGAGCTTTCGGTCGACGGTGGCATGTCCTCCATGTTGATGGACATGGTCCCGCGCCCCGGCTTCAACAACGCTGTCGCCAAATGAACCCGCAAACGGAGATCGAGAAAATGTCCCAAGACTTCAAGTGCGATCTGATCGTGATCGGCTCCGGCGCGGCCGGCCTTGCCACCGCCATCACGGCGAGAAAGCGCGGCCTCGATGTGGTGGTGCTGGAGAAGGAGCCGGTGTTCGGCGGCACCACCGCACTTTCCGGGGGCGTGCTGTGGATTCCGATGGGCCCGCATGGCCGCGAGCAGAATCCGGCCGACACGCGGGAGGCCGTGCGAACCTACATGATGCAGGAGACGGGCGCGTTCTACGACGAAGCCGCGGTCGAAGCGTTCCTCGACTTCGGCCCGCGGATGGTCGAGTTCTTCGAACGCGAGACCGACATGAAGTTCGTGCCGACGCTCTATCCCGACTACCACCCCGATGCCGCAGGCGGCGCAGACATCGGTCGCTCGATCCTGGCGGCCCCCTACGACATCCGCGGCCTTGGCAAGGACATGGCGCGCTTGAAGCCCCCGCTGAAGACGATCACCTTCATGGGCATGATGTTCAACTCGTCGAACGCCGACCTGAAACACTTCTTCCAGGCGACGAAGTCACTGACCTCCTTCCTGTACGTCGCCCGGCGACTCGCAACGCACATGAAGGAATTGCTGCTCTACCGTCGCGGCATCAACGTGACCAGCGGCAATGCGCTGGCGGCACGTCTGGCGAAATCCGCGCTGGATCTGGGCATCCCGATCCGCACCAGTTCACCCGCAAGGCAGGTGCTGCTCGAAGGCGGCAAGACAGTCGGCGTGCTCGCGACAGGCCCGCAGGGCGACTACCGGATCACCGCACGCCATGGCGTGGTACTGGCCTGCGGCGGATTTCCGCGCGACATCCAACGCATCGCCAAGGCCTATCCACATGTTCAGCGCGGCGCAGAACACCTGTCGCCCACGCCTGTCGGCAACACCGGCGACGGCCTCGCGATGGCGGAGGCCGCCGGCGGCACGGCCGACATCCGCTTCGCAGACAGCGCGGCTTGGATGCCGGTTTCCCGCGTGGACGATGGCAAAGGCGAAATCGGCGTGTTCCCGCACCTGCTGGACCGCTACAAGCCGGGCGTCATCGGTGTGTTGAAGAACGGCAAGCGCTTCACGAATGAATCGAACTCCTACCACGACGTGGGCGCGGCCATGGTGCGCGCCTGCGCTGGGCAGAAGGAGACAGCGATGTGGCTGGTGTGTGACAAGGAGACGCTCGGCAGGTACGGCATCGGCTTCGTCAAGCCTGCGCCCATGCCAATCGGAAAACACCTTCGCAGCGGTTATCTGATCCGAGGGGCGACGCTGTCCGAACTCGCGAGAAACGCCGGCATCGACCCGGCGGGTCTGGAGGCGACGGTGCGCGCGTTCAACGTCGGCGCGGTCAAGGGTGAGGACCCGGAGTTCGGCCGCGGCACCACCTCGTTCAACCGCTATCTGGCAGACCCCGAGAACAAGCCGAACCCGTGCGTGGCGCCGGTCGAGAAGGGGCCTTTCTTCGCCGTCAAGCTCGTCATGGGAGACCTCGGAACTTTCGACGGCATCAAGACCAGCGTGGTCGGCGAAGTGCTCAAGCGCGACGGCACGCCAATTCCAGGGCTGTATGCCGTCGGCAACGATCGGGCCAGCGTGATGGGCGGAAACTACCCCGGGGCCGGCATCACGCACGGCCCGAACATGACTTTCGGTTTCGTGACCGGCAATCACATTGCCGACAAGGCAGCAGCGCGCAAGAGCGGTGGCCGGACATCTGCAGGCATGGATGCCCGCACCTCAGCGCACAGCGTCGAGGTTGTCTGATGAACGCGATGAACAAGCCGCTCGTCGATCACCGCATCTACACCATCGCGCTGCGCAAGATGCCCGAGTTTCTGGAGGTTTTCAACCGGCTCGCCATGCCGGTTCTGCTGGAGACGCTCGGCCATCCGGTCGGCTTCTACACCGCATGGGTCGGACCGCAGAATCAGTTCGTTCACCTTTGGGGCTATGACGATCTGGCGGATTACGAGCGCCGGTGCCAGGCCCGCGACGCGCACCCGGATTTCCCGGCCTACCTGGCGGCGTCGGGCCACCTGATCACCGCTCAGGAAACGCGGCTGATCAAGCGGGTGGATCTCCCGGGCTGGCGGTTACAGCCCAGCTAGGCTTCCGATGCCAGAAAGTGCTTCGCGGCCATGATCTCGACTTCCTTCGCCATCCTCGGCGTGAACCCCATCTGGTCAAGCACGTCGCGCTGCAGGTCGATGCCCGGCGCAAGCTCAAACAGCTCGATGCCCTGTCGCGTCAACCGAAAGCTGGCGCGCTCGGTCAGGAACAGCACCTGCTGTCCGCGCTGGAGGGCTTGAGGCCCACTGAAGGTGATCTGCTCCACTTGCGCGATGACCTTTCGCACGCTGCCTTGTTGGCGTACGTGCATCCGTCCATCGCCGGTTTCCAGTTTGACGCCCTTGGCCGCGAAGGTGCCGCAGAACACAAGCTTGCGCGCGTTCTGCGCGATGTCGATGAATCCTCCGGGGCCGACCGTCAATCCGCCCAGCCGCGATGCATTGACGCTCCCCTGGGCGTCGAACTCTCCGAAGCCCAGGAAGGCGATGTCCAGGCCGCCGCCAGCGTAGAAATCGAACTGCGTGGCCGCGTCGAGCATGGCGCTGGCGTTGCGCGCGTAGCCGAAGAGCACGCCGTCAAGCAGGGTGCCGCCGTAGGTCCCGTGCTCGATCGTCTGGTAGATGCGGCCCATTTCGCCGCGCGAGGCGATCAGTTTGGCCACGGCATCAGGCACGCCGACGCCGTAGTTCACGACCGGTCGAAGCTTTCCGGTGTTGAACAGCTCCAATGCGGCTCGGCGTGCGATGGCCTGGCGTTCGCCGAATGCCTCGGCCGCCGCCGCCTTCTCGGCTTCGTGGTCGCGCCGTTCGCTGGCGAGGCGTTCGGCGCCGGACAGTTCGCCGCTGAGGGCGGGGTCGAAGGGTATGTCGTAGCTGGCTCGCTGCTCGGCATCGACCACGATGGCATCGACCCAGGCGGCTGGGATCCGCACCTCGCGCGCCTTCAGTGCGCCGTGCGCCAGCCGCTCCTTGACCTGCACGATGACTTTGCCGCCGCTGTTGCGAGCCGCCAGCGCCAGCGATTGGGCATCGAGGTTGGCCGCTTCGTGCTCGAAGCTGATGTTGCCGTCTTCGTCGGCCGCGCTGGCGCGTACCAGTGCGACGTGGATCGGAAAGGGCTTGTAGCGCAAGTACTCGCGCCCGTCCATCTGTACCACCTCCGACAGGTCTTCCTTCGCCGATGCATTCATCTTGCCGCCGCCCTGGCGCGGGTCGCACACGGTGCCCAGGCCGACATGGGTGAACAGGCCGGGGCGGCCGGCGCCGATCTCGCGCATCAGCTGGCTGGAGACGCCGCCTGGCAGGATGTAAGCCTCGATCTTTTCGTCTTCCGCGAGCTTCTGCATCGCGGGCGACCAGACCCAATGTCCGCCGATCACGCGCGCGACCAATCCTTCGTGCGCAAAGCAGTTCATGCCCCTGGTCTTCTTGTCACCGATGCCCAGCGCGTGGATCAGGGTCAGGCGTCGCGGATGTTGCGTGGCAAGGTACCGGGCCTGGACGGCTTCGAACAGGCAGGTGGCTTCCATCAGGCCTCCGCCGCCGCCCATCAAGCCAACCGTGTCGCCGTCGCGGATCAGCGCTGCGGCCTGCGCAGCCGTCATGAATTTTTCGTTGTTCATGGCATTCACCGGTTCACGTCGAACAGCTGCGCACCCTTGCGCAGCGCGCTCTTGGCGATGACGCCGCGGTGAATCTCGCTGGTGCCGTCGAAGATTCGATAAATGCGCGCGTCGCGGTAATAGCGTTCGATCGGCAACTCCTTGCAGAATCCCATGCCGCCGAAGACCTGAACCGCTCGATCCACCACACGACCCAGCGTCTCGGCCGCAAGGACCTTGACCATGGCGATCTGTTCTCGTGCATCCAGGCCCTGATCGAGCATCCAGGCGGCGTGGTAGACCATCCACCGCGCGGCGTTGATCTCGATCACGCTGTCCGCAATCATCTGCTGAACCATTTGGAAGTCGCCGATGCGGGTGTTGAATTGCCTGCGATCGTTGGCATAGCCCACCATCAGTTCGCAGACATGCGTGGCTTTGCCCACCGCGCGAGCGCCAACTTGCGCCAGCCGCACCACGTTGAGAGCGCCCATGGCGAGCTTGAAACCTTGACCGGCTTCGCCGAGCAACGCCTCGTCCTCGAGTGCCACGTTGTCAAAGAAAAGTTCCAGGTGCGGTGTGCCGCGGATGCCCATCATCTTCTGGTCCTTGCCGACGGTGAAGCCGGCCAGGCCCTTGTCGACCATGAACATCGATATCTCCTTCTCGCCGGTCTTCGCCGAGACGAGGAAGAAATCGCTCCATTCGCCATCGCTGATGAAGTGCTTGCTGCCGTTGAGAACCCAGCCGTTGTCGGTCTTCTTCGCGTGGGTCTTGATGCCCGCGGCGTCCGAGCCAGCGCCCGATTCCGTGATGGCGATGGCGCAGGTTCGCTTTCCTTTCACCGAGGGTAGAAGCCATCGCTCCACCTGCGCGCCCTTGCAGTGCAGCAGCGGCTCGTACACATTGCCAAAGGCTCGACGAATCAGGTAGTCGCTGGTATGCCCGAATTGCTCCTCGCACAGGATGCGGTCGAGGTTGGAGAGGCCGCCTCCGCCCAGTTCGGCGGGCATGTTCAGCGCATACAGGCCGAGTTCCTTTGACTTTTGATGGACGGCTGCAGCCTTGGCGTCGTCAAGACGGCCCTGGTTCTCCAGTTCATCTTCGAGGGGGCGAAGTTCTTCGGCGATGAATCGACGCACCGTGTCGATCATCATTCGTTGCTCGTCGCTGAGGGCGAAGTCCATGGTTGCTTGTCTCTCTGGGTGATGTGTTTCGGGGAGGATGCTGCTCAGTTCTTCGGATCGGTGAACGGGCGGCTGTGAGCCAGGCATTGCCGCGCCCATTCGGTCTGTCCCACTTCGGCCATTCGCTCGAGGTGAACGACTTCTACGCTGATGGGCAGGTCGGCCGGCAAGGCCTGGAACAGCCCTTGCAAGTCGATGCCGCCCTCGCCGGGCTGCAAGCGCTCGCAGCGTGCGGTATGGATCATTTCTTCGATGGCGAATGGCCTGCCGTGCTGAGCCTGGGTCGGCGCGTCGCAGATTTGCGCGTAGTGCAGCAGCGAGCGCGGAATGGCCCGGATGTCTTCCAGCGTGGTGTCGGAGCGGTCAAAGTGCAATGCGTCGACCAGGATGCCGGCGTTGGCCGGGTTGTCTGCGGCCTGTACGACCCGCAGCGCGGCCTTGACGTTGGGCACCGCTGTCCAGGGCATGAACTCCAGGTCGGCGGTCATGCCGTAGGGACGCATCAATTCGCACAGGCGAGCGTAGCCTTCGCCGAGGCGCGCCGGGTTCGGGTCATCGCCGGCCACCAGCACGGCTTTTGCACACAGTGCCGCGCCGGTTTCCAGCAGCGGAAGGAAGCTTCGAGCTTCGAAGCCTTCGCCGATCCGAATGATCTCGAGGTCGAACACGCCGACGCCCGTATCGCGGAGTACCGAGACGGTTTCGCGCATCTGCTCGGGGCGGTCGATCAGGAATTGCTGCTGCGCGCCGGCTGCATTGGGCAGGAGGCGAAGGCCCACATGTTCATAGCCAAGCTGCGCAGCGAGGCGCGCGGCTTGCGGCGGAGAAAGCATGCAGGCGCTGAGGTAGGCCAAGGAATGCACGCGCGACATGATGCGTTTCTCCGACTTACTTCAACGGCGAGACCACAGTCGGCAACGCGATGATCGAGGTCATTTGCGTCGTCAGGTGCGCAGGTCCGCCTTTGGGCGGCCAGATCCCTTGCGCGACCGCCTCAGCGCGTGCCTTGCTGCGCGCGTCGAGTGTCGGGTAGGCCCAGATGTTGGTGAAACGCAGGGGACCGTCGAGCCCGACCATCGCCACCACGCAGGGCGAAATCTCTTCTCGCGCAGGCAGGTACTGCTGCCACAGATCCAGGGTCGGCTGAACGCCGCCCGGCTTGATGCCGTAAGTGCGTATCTCATACACCGGGCCGCCGATACCCGATTCGGTGGTGGGGCGCACCGGCTTCATCCAGCTGAAGCCCTGGTAGCTGTGCTGTTCCATGCCTTGGAAGATGTCACCGCAGCCGAACGGGCTTGCGTCACGTTGCGTGCGATCGCGTTCGAGCTGCAGCGTGGCCAGGTCGTCGAAGCCGCGCATGACGATCATCTGGTTGAGTGGGCCGATGTCAGTCGACCAGCAGGCGAGAAACTCGCCGTGGGCCTGGTTCGCCGTGGCGAAGGCCTGCGCGTTGGCTGCCGCCTGTGCGGCAGTGCCCATGGGCAGGGTCATGGTGGTGAGTTCGTAGTACATGGCGGTTCCTCAAAGTTCGGGATCAATGCTCGCGTGCTCGTGCTCCCCACGCGAGGGTTGCACGGTCTGTGGTTCTGGATGCTGCGTTGCGGCCGCGGCGTGGTGCGCGGCGATGAAGCCAAAGGTCATGGCTGGGCCGAGCGTGATGCCGCCGCTGGGATAGCGCCCCCCCATCACGCTGTTCATGTCATTGCCGCCTGCATAGAGCCCAGCGATCGGAATGCCTTGGGCATCCAGAACTTGCGCGCTGGCGTCGACCCGCAGGCCTGCGAAGGTACCGAGGCTGCCCGGCAAGATCTTGACGGCGTAGAACGGCGGCTTCAGGAGCGGGGCCATGCAGGGATTGGGATGGCCGGCAGTCACGTCGCCCTGGATGCGGTTGTAGGGCGTTTCGCCCTTTCGGAAGTCAGCGTCCTGGCCGTCCGTCGCTTGCGCGTTGTAGCGCAGCACGGTGGCTCGAAGCCTTGGCGCGTCGATGCCGCACACGCCGGCCAGTTCGTCGAGCGTACGGCCGCGCTTCAAGTAGCCGTTGCGAAGCAGGCCCCCGCGCGGCATTGGCGAGGGCTTGACGGCGCCAAGCCCGAAGCGGCGAAGGAAGCTGTGGTCGCAGACCAGCCAGGCTTCGACGGGATCGCCGGCGGGAGTGGCGGCCAGCAGGTCGCACATGAAGTCGTGGTACGAATCGGCTTCGTTCGTGAAACGCCGGCCGGCGCGCGTCACCGCGATCAACCCGGGTTTGGCGCGCTCGATCAGGTGAGGGAAGTGCGTCACCGTGCCATCGGCCCTCGGCACCAGGGACACTGGCGCCAGCGCCGCGGCGTGCGCCAGATCAGTCGCCACCACGCCGCCCGCCGCTTCGCCAAGGCGCAGGCCATCCCCGGTATTGCCGCGTGACGCAGCCGACCAATGTGCATGGCCGGCTCGGGCGTGCGGAAGCAGCACCCTCTTGCGCTGCACATCATGAGGGAAACCTCCGCAAGCCAGCATCACGCCGCGGGTGGCCCAGATGTCGACTTCGCCTGCTGGCGTCGCGATCAAGGCACCGGCCACGCGGCCATCGCGCTTCAACAGCCGAAGCGCCGGGCTTCCGACGCGGATCTCGACACCGGCGTCGAACGCCGAGGCCGCCAGACCGGCCACCAGGGCATTGCCATTCACGAGGCGCATGCCGCGCCGATGCACCAGCAGATCGCGCCAGTGGCTCAGCACGCGCCTTGTCACATGACGGAACGAAGCCGCGGATCGCATCGCGTTGAGGAAGTGGCGCAACTCACCGGATGCAATACCCATGCCCCACAAGGTCGTTTCCTCCAGCGCCGGCTTGAGTTGTGTGATGTGGTCGCCAAGCCTCCGTCCGTCGAAGGGAGCGGCGCAGAGCGAGCGGCCGCCGGTCGCGGCGTCGACCGTCCGGCCGTGGAAGTCGGGAACCCCGTTGCCGTCGATGAACTGCAGCGCGGTGCGCGAACTGAAGAATTCGACCATTCGCGGGCCGTTCTCCAGGAAAGCGCGGGCGAGCGACTCGTCGAACCGGGCGCCGAGTTCATGGCGCAGGTAGGACAGCGGCTTGCCGATGTCTTCGTCGATGCCGGCGGCGATCGCCAGCGGATTCCGCGGAATCCACATCCAGCCGCCAGACCAGGCGGTGGTGCCGCCGTACTGCGCCTCCTTCTCCACCACCAGCACCTTGAGCCCGAGGTGCGCCGCTGTCACTGCCGCGGAAAGGCCTCCGGCGCCAGACCCGATCACGAGCAGGTCGCAGTGGTCGACGGATTCTCGATGGGGCGCTGAAGGCATGGCGCGATCCTAACGATAAAAAGAATTCAGTTCAATACTTGAACACAATTCCATTTTAATCTACGATCAGCCCCAACGATCCCGTTCGCACAGGAAACATCACCATGACTCTCGACGGCGCCACACGCGTCCACTTCATCGTCGGAGACCCGATCGCGCAAGTGAAGTCACCGGCCGGCGTGACGCGGGCCTACCAGGACCGCGGGCACAACGCCATGGTCGTGCCGGCGCACGTTTCACCTGCCGACCTTGCCGCCTGGCTGGCCGGCGTCTCGCTGGCAAAGAACGTCGACGGCATCATCGTCACGGTGCCGCACAAGTTCGCATGCTTCGACCTGTGCGCCACGTCCTCGGAGCGGGCCGCATTTCTGCATACCGCGAACACCATGCGCCGCAATGCGAATGGCAGCTGGCACGGCGACATGTTCGATGGCTTGGGTTTCGTCGCCGCCCTGCGCGACAAGGGTTGCGCGCCCGAAGGCAAAAAAGCCTTGCTGGTCGGCGCGGGCGGTGCCGGCTCGGCGATTGCTCACGCACTGGTGATGGCGGGCGTGAGCGCGCTCGCCATTCACGACGAAGACGCGCAGCGCCGCCACGCGCTGGTGGCGCGGCTGGGCGGCCTGGACAAGTGCTCGGTCCACGAGGGCTCGGCCGATCCGGCCGGCTACGACATCGTGATCAACGCGACGCCCGCTGGCATGAAGGACACCGATCCACTGCCGCTGGCCACGGACAAGCTTGCCGCCAACACATTCGTGGGCTGCGTCATTACCGCGCCGGCTATCTCGCCACTCATTGCCGCGGCACGCGCCAAGGGCTGTCCCACCCTGACCGGCGCCGACATGTTCGCGAAGGTGAGCGACCTGATGGTCGACTTCCTCCTTGGAGGCTGAAATGAAACACCCCCCGAAGCGCCTGCGGCGCCCCGAGTCGCTGCCAGAGGCAGCGGCTCTTCGGGTCCGTCCAAGCCTGCGCAGGCAGGCTTGGAGCCGCGGACCTCAGCCCCCTCAAGGGGGGCGATACCGGCGGCCCGGCAAAGCCGGTTCCGCGGTATCCCTGGATTTTGGCTGCGCCGGTTTCATGCGTCGCGGGTCACGCGATCACGTGGTGGAGCACTGAGATGCGGATTTGCCAGAACGACCTCGCCGCCATCCACGACGGCGCGAGCTACGACATCGTTGTGATCGGCGCCGGCGGCGCCGGCATGGCGGCTGCGCTCTATGCCGCGATCGACGGCAAGAAGGTCCTGCTTGTCGAACGCACCGAGTATGTCGGCGGCACCACCGCTCGCTCCGCCGCAACGACCTGGGTGCCCGGCACGCATCACGCGGCCTCCGTGAATCCGACGGACACGCTGGAGGACGCCGCACGCTATCTGACAAATGCGATCGGCGAGCGCACGCCGGCGTCGATGCGGCAGGCCTTTCTGGACCACGGCGCGCAGGCGGTCAAGCAGATCGAAATGCATTCCGAAGTCAAGTACCGGCCGTACCCGAAGCATCCCGACTACATCTCCGACCTTGGCGGTTCAACCCTCAACGGTCGTGCGCTCGAGCCGCTGCCCTTCGATGGCCGCAAGCTCGGCCCGCTCTTGTCCTTGGTGCGGCCGCCGATCCCCGAGTTCACGGTCTTGGGCGGGATGATGGTCGATCGCAACGACATCAACCACCTGCTTGGCATGACGCAATCGATGGCGTCACTCAAGCATTCGGCCAAGATCATTTCGCGCCACGCGAAAGACCGGCTGACCCATCCGCGCGGCACGCGCTGGGTCATGGGCAATGCGTTGATCGGGCGCTTGCTGTATTCGCTGGCGCAGCACGACAACGTCACGCTCGCGTTGAACACATCGATCGAAGACATCGATCGTGCAGCGAACGGGGAGGGCGCCATCGACGCCGTCACGCTGGTGCGGAACGGCGAGCGGCGCAGGGTGCGCGTCGACGGCGGCGTCATTCTGGCCAGCGGGGGCTTCAATCGCCATGCCGACCTGCGCAAGACCCTGCTGCCGGGCATCGAGCAGGACTGGAGCCCGGCCGCGCCAGGCCACACGGGTGCCGCGCACGATCTGGTGCGCAAGCTCGGTGCGCGCTACGGCAATGGCGGCCTGTCGCACGCATTCTGGGCGCCGGTGTCGCTGCGCAAGCGCGCAGATGGCAGCATGGCGTCGTTCCCGCATTTCGTGATGGACCGCGCAAAGCCTGGCATGCTGACCGTGAATCAAGCGGGCCGGCGCTTCGTCAACGAAAGCACTTCGTACCACCTGTTCGGGTTGGCGATGCAGACGGCAAACGAAGTGTCGCCGTCGATTCCAGCCTGCCTGGTCTGCGACGCCGAGGCATTGCGAAAGTACGGCATCGGCATGGTGCGCCCCGGCGGCAAGGGCCTCGCGCCGTTTCTTGCCGATGGCTACCTCACGCAGGGCAAGACGCTCGATGAGTTGGCGGCCAAGCTCGGCATCGATGCCGCTGGCCTGAAGGCGAGCGTTGCCAAGATCAACAGCTACGCCGAAACGGGCATCGACCCTGACTTCCGGCGAGGCGAGACGGCCTACCAGCAGAACATCGGTGATGCCGCGTGGAGCGGCAAGAACCCCAACATCGGTCCGTTGAAGCAGGCGCCTTACTACGCGATACGGCTCTACCCGGGCGACATCGGTGCTTCCACCGGCTTGGCGACCGACGCCGACGCGCAGGTGCTGGGCGAGAACGATCGACCGATTCCCGGCCTGTACGCGGTCGGCAACGACATGCACTCGATCATGGGCGGCGTCTATGTCGCCCCTGGCATCACGCTCGGCCCCGGCCTCGTATTCGCCTATCTCGCGGTACGGCATGCCGTTGCGCGTGCCAGCACTCACCTAGGGAAAACCTGATTCGAGCGCGCACGAAAAGTCCTGCTTTTAGCCGCAATCGTCGACTGACGACGAGGCTCGGCAAAACATCATTGCCTATCGCGGCGCCGAGTTGAACGGCCTGCACGAGACCGAACAGGAGACAAAGAGAATGCAAGCCAAACGCCCGGATTTGATGCCGGAATCGGACCAGCCTCTGCCTGCACCGACCATGCAACGCGTCGCGGTCATCACCGGGGCCGCCGATGGCATCGGCTGGGCCACGGCGCAGCGCCTTGTCAGCGATGGCTGGCGCGTCGCGCTGCTCGACCTGCAGACCGAGGCGGTCGATGCGCGCGCTGGCGAACTCGGGCCGGACCACCTTGGCCGGGCCTGCGACGTGACCGATGCCTCCAGCGCGGACGCTGCCGTTGCCGCCGTCGTGGCGGGCATGGGCCGAATCGATGCACTCGTGAACAACGCAGGCATCGGCGACCAGACCCGTCCGACCCTCACACAATCGATCGAAGCTTTCGATCGGGTGCTGGCTGTGCATCTGCGCGGCACCTTCCTGATGAGCCAGGCCACGCTGCGTGTCATGCAAGAGCAGCCGCGCGACGGTCGCGGCAACCGCGGCGCCATCGTCAACTTGGGCTCGATTGCCAGCTTGGGTGGTATCCCCGGCCGCAACGCCTACTGCGCCGCCAAGACCGGCGTCGTGGGGCTGACGCGCGCATTGGCCAGCGAATGGGCGCGCGAGGGCGTGCGTGTCAACGCCGTGGCGCCCGGCTATGTGCGCACCACGATGGTGGCGCGATTGGTGCGCGAGCGCGCGATCGATGGCCTCGCCATCGCGCACCGCACGCCGTTGGGCCGCATGGCCGAACCGGCCGAGATCGCCGAGGCCATCGCCTTCCTTGCCTCGCCGCAAGCCAGTTACGTCACCGGCGCAGTGCTGCCGGTGGACGGAGGCTGGTCCGCCTTCGGTGCCCCCGACAGTGCGATGCCCGCACTCTGACTCAAACACCCAGGAGGCGAACCCATGCTCACCATCAACATTTTCAACGGCCTCGTATACGGCGCATTGCTTGTCGTGATGTGTTCCGGCCTGGCGCTCATCTACGGACTGCGCCGCGTCGTGAACTTCGCCCATGGCTCGCTCTATATGCTGGGCGCGTACCTGGGCTACTCGATCGCGCTGCACAGCAATTTCTGGGTGGCACTGGTGGCGGCTCCTGCCATCATGGCGCTGTTCGGCGTGTTGCTGGACCGCTATGGCTTTCGCCTGCTGCAGGATCGCGACCCTCTCACCGTGGTCCTGGTGACCTTCGGCCTGCTGCTGATCATCGAAGACTTCGTCCAGACGGTGTGGGGAAAGAGCAACCTGACGGTGGCCATGCCGAGCGCGCTGGCCACCTCGTTGGATTTCGGGGGTACGCCGCTGCCGGCCTATCGATTGGCAGTGATCGGCGTCGGCGCGCTGGTGGCACTCGGTCTGACGGCCTGGCTGCGCATGTCCAAGATCGGCCTGTTCGTGCGGGCCGCCAGTACCGACCCCACCACGACGGCCATGCAGGGCGTCAACACCGACGTGCTCAGCGCAGGCGTGGTCGGATTGGGCACGGCCCTCGCGGGCCTGGCCGGCGTGGTGGCTGCGCCTTTCCTGTCGCTGTCGCCCTCGATGAGCAGCGACGTGATCATCGATTCCTTCGTCGTGGTGGTTGTTGGCGGTCTCGGGTCGTTGGCAGGCGCTTTCATTGCCGCGATGGTGCTGGGCATGGTGCAGGCGCTCGGCGCCGTGTACGTGCCTGATCTGTCCGCGGTGTTGCCCTTCGTGATCATGGTCGCGGTGCTGATCTGGAAGCCATCGGGCTTCGCAGGCAGCCGTACCTGAGCCGCACAACCTGGAGACATCGCAATGACAAATCTTCGATTGGGAATGAGCGCCGCCGGCGCGCTGGCCGCAGGTGGCGTCGTGGCCGCATCGGTCGGCTCGGGCACCGTGTTGTCGCTGCTCACGCAAGCAGTCATCTTCGGCGTATTTGCCCTGGGCGTGGGTCTGCTGCTGCGCCAAAACGGCATGGTCAGCTTTGGCCACGCGCTGTTCTTCGGCGTGTCCGGCTACTCAGTGGGCATCGTGCTGGAATTGGGCTGGATGCCGGCCGAGCTGGCCATCCTTTGCATTCTCGCGATGGTGGCGCTCTGTGCCTTCGTCGTCGGGCTCGTGATCGTGAGGGTGCCGGGCGTGGCCTTCAGCATGATGACCCTGGCCATCGGCCAGATGTTCTTCCTCACCGCCTCGCGCTCGCGTGGACTGACTGGCGGAGCCGACGGCATGAACGTCAACTGGCCCGCCACCTTGTTCGGCGTTCCGCAGTCGCTGCTGCACAAGCCCGCTGTGCTCTTTCTGATCTGCTGGACGGTCCTGGTCCTGCTGATGCTGGCGCTCGCCTTTCTGCTGCGCAGCCGCTTCGGCAGCGTGACCGAGGCCGTCCGAGACAACGAGGAGCGCGCGCGCTTCATCGGTGTGCGCACGCTGCTGCCGCGCGCCGCGGTGTACGCGCTGTCGGCAACCGTGGTGGCGTTGGCCGGACTGCTGTCGGCGCTGAACACCGGCTTCGTATCACCCGAAGCGCTGCATTGGAGCGTGTCGGGCGTCGCGTTGATGATGGTGGTGGTGGGCGGCTACAAGGCGCTGTGGGGGCCGCCGCTCGGAGCCATCGTCTATTTCCTCTTCAAGGACGTGCTGGGCGACTACGCCAACCACTGGATGGCAATCTTTGGCGTCGCGTTGATCACCGTGATCGTGTTTTCGCCCACCGGCATCGCCGGTGCCTTCGAGCGCCTGACCAAGGGCAAGCACCGCAAGGCCGATGCCGCAGTGCAGCCGGCTGCGGCGCACTGACAGCCCAACAGGAGACGAATCAACCATGAACGACTACGTGTTGCAGGCCGAAGATGTGGCCATCCACTACGGCGGAGTCAAGGCCGTGGATGGCGTTGGCCTGACCTTGGAGCGTGGCCAGATCCGGGGGCTGATCGGTCCCAACGGCGCAGGAAAGTCCACCGTGATCGACGCCATCACCGGCCGACGCCGGCTGACGCGCGGCAAGGTCATGCTGGGCGGCCAGGATGTGACGGCCCTTGGCGTCGTGGAGCGGCGCATGCGCGGGCTTTCTCGCAGCTTCCAGCGCACCAGCATCTTTGGTCAGATGAAGGTGCGTAGGCAAGTCGAACTGGCGTCGCACCGCATGAACCCGGAGGGCTATCAGGCCGACGCTGAGGCGGTTCTCAAGGAACTGGACTTGTTGCCTCGCGCCGACGACGTTGCAGAGGACCTTGGCTATGGCGAGCAGCGCCGGCTCGACCTGGGGCTGGCACTCGTCGGCCGGCCGACCGTATTGCTGCTGGACGAGCCCATGGCTGGACTCTCGGTCAAGGAATCGCTGGACCTGGCTCGGCATCTCAAGGCGCTGACCGCGCGCTGGAACGTCTCGGTGCTGCTGGTCGAGCACGACATGGACGTGGTGTTCGGCATCTCGGACGTCGTGACCGTGTTCGAGCTCGGCCGCGTCATCGCAAGCGGCGAACCGGCCGCCGTGCGCGCCGATCCGCGCGTGCGAGAAGCCTACCTGGGGAGCGCGGCATGACGACATCTTTGCTCGAACTCGCGAAGGTCAACGCCTTCTACGGCTCGGCCCACATCCTGCACGACCTGAGCCTGGCAGTGCACCCGGGCGAGCGCGTGGCCCTGGTCGGGCGAAACGGGATGGGCAAGACGACGGTGGTCAACACCATCCTCGGCCTGGCCGCATTGCGCGGCGGGCGGGTGCAGGTCGGCGGGAAGTTGCTGGCGCGGCCGCGAACCTACCAGGCGGCCCAGCAGGGCGTGGTTGTGGTTCCGCAGGGACGCCGAATCGTGGCCAATCTCAGCGTCGAAGAGAACCTGCAACTCGGCGCTGCCGTCGGCCGCAAGGGTCCGTGGACCGTGCAGGAGATCTACAAACTTTTCCCCATCCTGAAGGAGCGCGCCCACACGCCCGGCACCGCGCTGTCCGGCGGCCAGCAGCAGATGCTGGCCGTGGGCCGCGCGTTGATGGCGAACCCCTCCCTCATCCTGCTGGATGAGCCGACCGAAGGCCTGGCTCCGGTGATCGTCGACCAATTGGCCGTCATCTTCAACCGGGTGGCCGACCAGGGCACCGCGCTGCTGCTGATCGAACAGAACATGAGTCTCGTGGTGCGCGTCGCCAGCCGCTACTACGCGATGGCAAAGGGCTCGGTCGTCGCACAGGGGCCGGTCCACAACAGCCGTGAAGGCCTGCACGACCTCGAAGGGCACGTGATGGTCTGAGACTGCGGCGGTCGATGCCCCGTTCTTTCGTTACGGCCGCCGGACCGCCTCCGGCGTTTGAATCAGGAGACTCACATGGTCGAGAAGAAACCCCTCTTGCAGCTCTGCGCTGCGTCCGTCCTTGCGCTTGGCGCGGTACTGCCCCTGGCGGCATTTGCACAGGGCAAGGAACCAGTCAAGGTCGGCCTCGTATCGTCCAAGTCGGGCGTGTTCGCCCAGCAGGGCGAGGAGGTGATGCGCGCAGTCAAGTTCGCCATCGAGGAAGCCAACAGCAAAGGCGGCGTCGACGGCCGCAAGGTCGAGGTGCAGGAGGGCGATGACGAAGGTACGCCCGATGCCGGGCGGCGCGTGGCCGAAAAGCTTGCGCGCGATGGCAACAACCTGCTGATCGGCGCAATCCCGTCGTCGATCTCGCTGGCCATCGCCCAGAATCTGGATCGCTGGGATGCTGCCTATTTCGTGGTGGCCAGCAAGTCCGACAAGCTCACGGGCGACACCTGCAAGCCGCGCAGCTTCCGCACCAATCATTCAGACGCGATGGACATCGCGATGATCAACGAGTGGGCCAAGGGGCTCCCTGAGAAAAGCTTCGCAGTACTCGCCGCCGACTACGTGTGGGGCCGCGATTCGGGTGAATCCTTCAAGAAGGCGGCCGAAGCCGCGGGCAAGAGCGTCAAGCTGAGCCTCTACGTGCCGCTGGGTACCAAGGATTTTTCGCCCTACATTGCACAACTGAAGGACGCCAACGTCGAGGCGATCTGGGTTGCGGAGACCGGCCGTGACGCGATCGCTTTCGTCAAGCAGGCCGAGGAGTTCGGCCTGATCCCGAAGACCAAGCTGATCGGCCATGCATTGATTCAGAACTTCATGATCAATGCGACCGGAAGGGCGCTCGAAGGAACTCCCGGCAACACCGCCTACACAGCGACGCTCGACAATCCGAACAGCAAGGCCTTCGTTGCGGCTTGGAAGGCCAAGTTCAACCGTGTCCCCACCGACAACGAAGGTCAGGCCTACAACGGCATGCAAGTGATGTTCGAGGGCGTCAAGAAGTCGGGGAGCGTCAAGCCTGCCGACGTCAGCAAAGCGCTGCGCGGCGCAGAGATCGAGACCCTCTACGGAAAAGTCACCATGCGCGCTGCCGACAACCAGCTCCTGTTGCCCAACTACGTCGCGCGCGCAAAGCTCGTCGATGGCGCGATCGTGCCGGTGATCGAGCATACCTACCCAGCCTCGCTCACTCCGCCACCGTCGCCGCTGTGCAAGATGGCCCAGGGCTAGACCTGGCGGCCATCACTGGCGCCCAAGCCGTGCCTTGTCGCCCCACCCATACCTCGGAGAAACGGAAATGAAGAATGTGCTGGTCACGGGCGGCAGCGGCTTTCTAGGCGCCTGGATCGTGCGTCGACTGAGTGCGCGCGGCATCCAGGCGCGCGTGTTCGACATTCAGGACAAGCGCGATACGGCAGCCGCCATTGTCGGAGACGCCATGGCTCGGCAACTCGACTGGCGAGTGGGAGACATTCGCCGGGCCGATCACGTACACAAGGCGATGACCGGGTGCGACGGCGTCGTTCACCTGGCCGGCGTGCTGACACCGGACTGCAGCGCCAACCCTGTGCGAGGCGCCGAGATCAACCTGATCGGCTCGCTGAATGTGTTCGATGCGGCACGCGCGCAAGGCGTCGGGCAGGTCGTCTACGCGAGCTCCGCCGGTGTCTATGGTCCGGATGATGCGCAACATCCATGGCCTGCAACGCACTACGGTGCCTTCAAGCTGGCTGTGGAAGGATCGGCCCGCGCGTACTGGCGCGAGCACGGCATCGGAAGTGTCGGCCTGAGGCCATTCGTCGTGTACGGACCGGGACGGGAAACCGGCGTGAGCGCCGGCCCCAGCCTGGCCTGTCGCGCTGCGGCACGCGGCGAAGCATTCACCATCGGCTACACCGGCGCATCGGGCCTGATCTATGTCGACGACGTGGCGCATGCCTTTGAACAGGCGCTGCTGACGCCGGCGAAGGGCGCCAATGTGTACAACCTGTTGGGTGAAGCAGCCACCGTCGACGAAGTGATGGCCGAGATTCGTCGCCAGGTACCTGGAGCCCAACTCGATGCAAAGGGCCCGCCACTGACCATCGCTTCCGGCATCGGTGAGGAGGGCCTCGACAGGCTGTTGCCCCGCGGCCAGCGCACCAGCCTTTCGCGCGGGATTGCGGCCACTCTCCAGCACCACCTCGAACGGGTCTCTTGAGAGCCGCCACAACCCCTATGCGTCCCATTCATGCCCTCGTCACTGGCGCCACCGGCGGAATAGGCCGCGGTATTTGCTTCGCGCTGATCGAGCAAGCGCGCAAGGATGGCGCGCCGATCCACATCAGCGCCGCCGCCTCGCAAGGGGGCGAAAAGCTCGATCGCCTGCTCGAAGAGCTTCGCGCCGCTGGGGCTTCGACCAGCGGGCTGACCGGGGACATCACCGACCCCGCGCAATGCTCGGCGCTGGTCACGCAGGCCGGGACCGAGGGAGGGGACCTGACGTCGCTGGTATGCAATGCCGGCGCCTCCGGCCCCGGGAACCTGGCCGACCTGCCGTTGGCCCAGTGGGACAAGACCTTCAATCTCAACACGCGATCGGCCTTCCTGTTGTCGCAGGCCGCCCGGCCGCAACTGATGCGCACGCGTGGCTGCATCACCGCAGTGGCCTCGATGTCGGGCTTGTTGCCGCACCCCGGCTACGGCGCGTACTCGGCGTCCAAGGCCGCGCTCATCATGCTGTGCCGCCAACTTGCGCAGGAGTGGGCGGTCGACGGGATCCGCGTCAACACCGTGTGTCCGGGAATGATTCGTACGCCGCTGACAGAGGCGGTCTATCAGGATGAGGCGAGCCTCAATCAACGCCGGGCGTTGGTGCCGCTGGGGCGCATTGGCACGGCGCAGGACGTAGGCGCCTCCGTTGCATGGCTCGCGAGCGCGGGTGCGGCATATGTGACGGGCCAGAATCTGACAGTAGATGGCGGTATCTCGGATCGAATCCTATCGCTCATCCCCGGTCGGCCCGGGAGGGGGCCAGTTTCGCGGTGAGGGGTGAATGTGTCGGGGCCGCGCATTGGGTTGGGCTGTTGTGTGGCTGCCGAGGCATTTCAGCAGCCTGTCAAACGCTCCAGCGCCCGAGTCCGATATTCCCTCGGCCCGAGGCCCGTGTGCCGCTTGAAAAAGCGGCAGAAGTAGGCGGGATCCTGAAAGCCGAGGTCGAAGGCCAACCTGGACACGGGCGCCGCTACGTGTACGAGCCTGCGGCAGGCTTCGCGCGCAAGCCGGGTGTGGATCAGGGACTGGGCGTTCTGCCCCGTCTCATTGCGTACCATCCGGTTGAGCCTTTCGGTGGAGAGTCCCAATTGTTCGGCATAGCGCGAGACGGGCCAGCAG
>NZ_JBFUHO010000014.1:0-134405 GCF_056402355.1 Variovorax sp. P4_B11 | reverse complement strand
GCTGCAGCCCCCGCCTCCCGTGCCGGCGCCAAGCCCGGCATGGATGCCCAGGGCAACGTGACCGATTCGAGCAAGATCGAGGCCGGCAGCGGCCGCACCGTGAAGGGCATGAACGACTACGAGGGCGAGATCACCGGCAACCCGGCACCGAACTCCAAGTTCACCCAGCTGCAGATCGGCATGAGCTTGAAGCAGGTCACCGACATCGCGGGCCAGCCCACCGATTCGGGCGCCTACGTGACCGGCAAGGCCTTCATCCCCTTCTACTTCGGCGGCGACCGCACCCGGATCGAACTCGCCTACAAGGGCCAGGGCCGCCTGATCTTCGCCGGCGGCAACCTCGGCAACATCTCGGGCGGCAACCTGGTCTGGATCATCCACAACGCCAGCGACACCGGCTACCGCTGAGTTCTGGCCGACTGAAGCAATTCAAGCTGGAAAATTAGCGCTTATCCGCCATTCGCTTCGCGCGCAAGTGCAGCCAGCGTCAGGGGATCCCTGTCGCCGGCATAGAAGCGTTCCAGCACCTGGGCGAAAACCGGCTCGGACGGCGCCGCAGCCTCGAAGAGCGTCATGCAGGAGCGCAGCTTGAGGTCGTCGGGAGAGCCGAAGATCTGGTGCGCGCTGCGGCCCTCGACCGCCAGCACCAGCCGGCTGCACGCGACCAGCCGCGGGCCGAGCAGCGGATGGGCGGCAAAGGCCTGCGCCTCGGCGCGGTCCGCGAGGCCGAAGAACTGCGCGGTCGCGCTGCGCCCCAGCGCACGCAATTGGGGAAAGACGAACCACATCCAGTGGCTGGCCTTGCGCCCCGCTCGCAGTTCCCGGCACACGGCATCGTAGACCGGCGCCTGCGCCTCGACGAAGCGCTGCAGGCCCTGGGCGGCAGCATCGGACAGCGCAGGCATGGCGACGCCTCTACTTGCGCACCTTGGCGATCTCCGCCATCAGTTCCTTGACCGTGGGCTCGCCGACCGAGGCCGAGTACTTCTCGATCACCGGCTTGACCTTCTCGCGCAACCGGGCCATCTCGGCCGGCGGCAGCTCGGTCACGGTCATCCCGGCCTGCTTGAGCGCATCGAGTGCGCTGTCGGCGGCGCCGCGCGAAGCCTGGCGCTGGAAGGCGGTGGCCTCGGCGGCCGCGTCGGCGATGATCTTCTTCTCGTCCGCGCTCATGCCGTCCCAGGTCTTCTTGCTGATGATCAGCGCCTGCGGGTTGTAGATGTGGCGGGTCTGGGTCAGGTACTTCTGCACCTCGGAGAACTTGGATGACAGGATCACCGTGTTCGGGTTCTCCTGGCCGTCGACGGCCTTCTGGTCGAGCGCCGAATAGAGTTCGGGGAAGGGCAGCGGCGTGGCGTTGGCGCCCAGGGTGTTGAAGAGGTCGATGTAGATCGGCGACTGGATCACGCGGATCTTCAGCCCGGCGATGTCATCGGCCTTGGCGATCGGGCGCTTGCTGTTGGTCAGGTTGCGAAAGCCCAGGTCCCAGTAGCCGAGCCCGTGCAGGCCCTTCTCTTCGAGCTTGGCCATCAGCTTCTGGCCGAAGGGTCCGTCGGTCACGGCGTCGGCTTCCTGGCCGTTGTTGAACAGGAACGGGAAATCGTAGACCGCGAACTCCTTGACCTGCGCGGTCAGGATGCCGGCGTTGAGCACCGTGACCTCGACCGTGCCGCCCTGCAGCGCCGACACCGTCTGCAGGTCGCCACCGAGCGCGCCGCCCGGGAACAGCTTGACCGCGATCTTGTTGCCGGACTTCTGCGCCACCAGGTCGGCGAATTTCTGCGCCCCCTGCGCCTGCGGGTGGCCGGTCTGGTTCTGGAACGCGAACTTGAGCGTGCGCTCCTTGACCTGCGCCTGGGCGCCGGCCAGGGCCAGCACCGCCGCCAATGCGACCAGGGTGTTGCGAGCGATGTGTTTCATGAAGAATCTCCTTTTCAGTCAGTTGAGGACAGAGCAAAAACTGCTGCGCCGTTTCCTGGTCTGTCCCGCAAGGTCTCTTGATCAGCCGCCGAAGAACTTGGCGGGCCAGATCACGAGCCACGGGAACAGGACCATCAGGAACATGACCACGAACTCGGCGATCATGAAGGGCACCACGCCGCGCGTGACGTCGTCCATCGAGATCTTGCCGACCCCCGCCACCACGTTGAGCACGGTGCCCACCGGCGGCGTGACCAGCCCGATCGAGTTGTTGATGATGAACAGCACGCCGAAGTACACCGGGTCGATCCCCGCGGCCTTGACGATCGGCATCAGCACCGGCGTCAGGATCAGGATCGTCGGCGTCATGTCCATCGCGGTGCCGACGATCATCACCAGCACCATGATCGCGACCATCAGGATGATCTGGTTGCCCATGAAGGGCTGCAGCAGCCCGACCACCTTGGACGGCAGGTCGGCCACCGTGATCAGCCAGGCGCTGACCATCGCCGCGGCGATCAGGAACATCACGATGGCGCTGGTCTTGGCCGCCCCGACGAAGACCCCGTAGAGGTCCTTCCAGGTCAGCTCGCGGTAGATGGCGGTGGACACGAACAAGGCGTAGGCAGCGGCCACCACGGCCGCCTCCGTGGGGGTGAAGACGCCCATGCGCAAGCCCACCAGGATGATCGCCGGCAGCATCAGCGCCCACAGGGCCTTGCGGAACGCAGTCAAGATCTCGATGCCGCTCTTGCGCGGCGGCGGCACGATCTTCTCCTTGCGCACCAGCCAGGCCCAGGTCAGCCAGAGCGCCGCGCCGATCAGCAGGCCCGGCACGATCGCCGCGAGGAACAGCTTGGAGATCGAGACGTTGGCGGCAACGCCGAAGATCACCAGCCCGATGCTCGGCGGAATCACCGGCCCGATCACGCCGGTGGCCGCGATCAGCCCGCCGGCGCGCGCCTTGTCGTGCCCGGCCTTGACCATCATCGGCAGCAGCAGTGCGGTCAGCGCCGCCGCGTCGGCCACCGCCGAGCCGGACAGCGCCGACAACAGGCAGCCGGCCAGGATGGTGACGTAGCCCAGGCCGCCCTTGATGTGCCCGACCAGCGCGAGCGCGAAGTCGACGATGCGCTTGGACAGGCCGCCGACGTTCATGATCTCGCCGGCCAGCATGAAGAACGGCACGGCCAGCAGCGGGAAGCTGTCGGCCCCGCCGATCACGTTCTGGGCCAGGATCTGGGCATCGAACAGGTCGAGGTGCCACATCAGGGCCACGCCGCTCGCCAGCAGCGAGAACGCGATGGGAATGCCCATCGCCATGGCCAGCAGCAGCGAACCGACAAAAACGAGGATCGTCATTTGTGGCTCCCGGGCGCGTCGGCCGAACCCGAACCGAGGATCTGCTGCAACTGCACCGCCTCCTCGGATTCCTGCACCATGACCAGGTCCTCGTCGGCGATCTGGCCGCGCATCAGCCGCCACAGGTCGAGCACCAGGATGAAGCCGGCGAGCACCGCGAACACGATGCCCACCCCATAGACCACCGCCATCGATGCCCCCGTGACCGGCGCCGTGACGTCCCAGTTGATCCGGGTCTGGGCCAGGCTGCCCTCGAACAGCAGCCAGACGATGTACAGCATCACGACGTGGCCGGCCGCGAGGCAGAACTTCTTGCCCGCGGGCGGCAGCTTCTGCACCACCATGTCGACGCCCAGGTGGCCATGCTCCTTGAGTGCGACCACCGCGCCGAGGAAGGTCATCCAGATGAAGAGCCAGCGCGAGAGCTCCTCCGACACCGTGATGCCCGAGTTGAAGCCGTAGCGCAGCACCACGTTGCCGAACACCAGCACCACCATCACCGCGAGGAAGAAGGCGATGAGGGCCTCGATGCCGGTGCAGCAGCGGTCGATCCATCGATTCATGTTGTTTGTCTCTTGTGTCCCGACGTTCAGGCCGCGGCTTCCCGGTTCATTTCGACCAGGGCCCGCAATGCTGCCAGATAGGACTGGGGGCCAAGCCCCTGGATGGTCCCCTTGACCGCCGGCGAAATGATGGAGTGGGCGCGCCACGCCTCGCGCGCCGCGATGTTCGACATGTGGACCTCCAGCACCGGGAAGGGCATGGCCTTGATCGCGTCGTGCAGCGGCACGCCGTGCTGGGTCAGGCCGGCCGGGTTCACCAGCGCGCCCTGCGCCAGGTCGATGTTCCGGTGCAGGAAATTGATCAGCTCGCCTTCGATGTTCGACTGGACGATGTCCAGCGTGACGCCGAGTTCGCCGGCCAGCTTCTCGAGCCGGGCATCGATCTCGGCCAGCGTGGTCTTGCCGTAGATGTGGGGTTCGCGGCGCCCGAACAGGTTCAGGTTCGGGCCGTGCAGGACGAGGATCTTCATGGTGCCGACTTGCGGATGCGGGCGAGCTCGTCGGTGTAGAGCTTGACGATCGCCGGGTCGTAGCTGGCCGCGAACCTGTCGATCACCGGCTTGGCGATCTGGCGCATGCGGGCCTGTTCGGCCGGCGCCACCTCGTTGAACTGCATGCCCTTGGCCTGCAGCTCGCCGACCGACTTCTGGGCCGCCGCGCGGCTCACTTGCCGCTGGTAGCCGCGCGCCTCGTCGGCGGCCTCGCGCATCCACTTCTGCTCGGTCGGGCTCAGAGAATCGAAGAACTTCCTGCTGACCAGCACGATGTTCGCCGCATAGACGTGGTGGGTCGCGCTCAGGTACTTCTGCACCTCGAAGAACTTGTTCGACAGGATCACCGAGAACGGATTCTCCTGGCCGTCCACCGCCTTGGCCTCCAGCGCGCCGTAGAGCTCCGCGAAGGGCATCGGCACCGGGTTGGCCTTGAAGGCCTTGAAGGTCTCGAGGAACACCGGGTTCGGGATCACGCGGATCTTCAGGCCGTCGAGGTCCTCGGGCTTCGCGATCGGCCGCTTGCTGTTGGTGACGTTGCGAAAGCCCAGGTCCCAGTAGCCCAGCGCGACCAGGCCCTTCTCGGGCAGCCTGGCGATCAGCGCCTGGCCCAGCGGGCCGTCGAGCAGGGCATCGGCCTGCGCGAAGGTGCTGACCGCGAACGGGAAGTCGAGCAGGCCGAACTCCTTGACGATGCCGGCCAGCGAGGTCGTGGCCGGCGCCGACATCTGCTGCACGCCGCCCTGCAGGGCCGACTGCTGCTGCATCTCGTTGCCGAGCTGGGAGGCCGGGAACTCCTGTACCTTCATCTTGCCGCCGCTCTTGGCGGCCAGCAGTTCGGCGAAGCGCTTGACGCCGAAGCTCACCGGGTGGTCGGCATTGTTCAGGTGGCCGAAGCGGATGACGCGCTCCGGCGCGTCCTGGGCCAGGGCCGGCAGGGCCAGGGCGAGCGAGAGGCCGGCGCCGGCCAGCGAGCGAAGAAGGAATCTCAAGACGGTCTCCAGCGGGGGATGTGCGATGCGGCGCGATCATAGTGACAAGTGGAAATGTTTTCCACAAGGGAAAACACTTGGCAAATTCGGGAGTAAAGTCGCGGCTGACATGAGCGCAATACTGGAACGCAGCCTCAAGCTGATGGAGCAGCTCGCGGCCCATCCCGAGGGCCGGCCGCTGTCGACGCTGGCCACCGACCTGCAGATGCCGCTGAGCGCGACGCATCGCTTGCTGACCGAACTGATCCGCTGCGGCTACGTCCGCCAGGACCAGAGCCACGGCGACTACATGCTGACGATCAAGCTGGTGTCGCTGGGCCTCAGCTTCCTGAGCAACAGCGGCATCGTCGATGTCGCCCAGCCCCTGCTCGACCGGCTGGCGGCCGAGTCGGGCGAGCTGGTGCGCCTGGCGGTGGTCGACGGCGACGCGCTGACCTTCGTCGCCAAGGCGCAGGGCGCGACCCGCGGGCTGCGCTACGACCCCGACATGGGGCTGTCGGTGAACCTCTCCTGCAGCTCGGCCGGCCATGCCTGGCTGTCGACCATGACCGACGAGCAGGCGCTCGAACTGGTGGCCCGTCAGGGCTTCGGCAAGCCAGAGGACTACGGCCCCAAGGCGCCGACCACGGTCAAGGCGCTGCTGGCCTTTCTGCGGGCGGCGCGCAAGCGCGGCTTCAGCATGATCAACGAGGTGTTCGCACCGGCCATGACCGCCATGGCGGCGCCGGTGCGCGGCGGCAACGGGGCGGTGATCGGCGTGATCACCATCGCCGGCCCGCTGGTGCGCCTGACCGAGGAACGGATGCTGGCCCTGGGTCCGGTGCTGCAGGCCACCGCCGACGAAGTCGCTCAGGCCAGCGGCGCCTCGGCGCTGTTCAAGCGCCGCGCCTGACGCGCCCTTCGCTTCAGCGCAGCGCGAAGCAGAACACCGCGCCCTTCTCGGCCCGCTGCTGCAGCCGGATGTCGCTGCCGTGCAGTTGCAGGATGCGCTGCACGATGACCAGCCCGAGGCCGCCGCTGCGACCGGTCGAGGAAGAGAACAGCGGCCGCGTGAAGAGGCTCTGGCGCAACTCGCCGGGAATGCCCGGCCCGGTGTCGCTGACCTCGACGGCAACCCCCTGCGCCTCCGGGCGCAGCACCACGGCGATCTCGCCCCCTTCGGGCGTATGGCGAATCGCGTTGTCGAGCAGGTTGGTCAGCACCCGCTCGATCAGGCCGAGGTCGGCCGTCACCGCCGGCAGGCCCGGCGGAATGTCGGCCACCAGCCGCTGCCGCCGCGCCTCGGCCGCCAGCTCGAATTTCTGGAACACGTCCTGCACCAGGTCGGCCAGCGCGAAGCGCTCCTTGTCGGGCTTGACGACCCCGTACTCCAGCCTTGCCAGCTCGAACAGCTCCTGTGCCAGGCGTCCGACCTTGCGGCTCTGGCCGAGCGCGATCTCGAGGTAGCGGCGCCGCTCGGCCGGCGCCAGCGTATCGGACTTCACCAGCAGCGTCTCGAGGTAGCCGTGCAGCGAAGTCAGGGGCGTGCGCAGGTCGTGCGAGATGTTGGCGAACAGTTCGCGCCGCTGCTGGTCCTGCGCCCGCAGCTCGCGCCACTGTTCGGCGATGCGCCGCGTCATCTGCGAGAAGGCCTGTCCCAGCGTGGCGATCTCGTCGCCGCCGCCCTGCCCCGCGTCCCCGATCGGCGGTGCCGTGCCCTCCAGGGCGGCGGCACCTTCGCTGTCGAACTGCCGGACCGCGGCGGTCAGCCGCCGCAGCGGCCGCGTGATCAGGTGAAAAGCCGCCAGTCCCGCCAGCAGCCCCAGCAGCGCGACCAGCGCGATCGACCACAGCGTGGTGCGCAGGACGCTGCCGGCCGCCACGTTGGCCACCAGCGCCTCGCGCTCCTCGCCCGACAGCACCACGTACACATAGCCGGCATCGCGCCCATCGATCTTGAGCGGCGCCGCGCTGAAGACCTTGCGGCGGCCCTCTGCGCGCGGATCGTCGCCCAGCACCGGCAGCGCGGCGCCATCGAGCAGCCGGTGGACCGGCGCCAGGTCGACGCGCTCGAGCTTGAGGTGGCCCGGCGGGGCCGCCTGTGCCTCGATCCGTCCATCGGGCGCCAGCAGGTAGACCTCGACGCTGGGATTGACCGCCATCAGCTTGTCGAACAGGTCGTGCACCCCCGCGCGATCGAGCGCGCCGCTCTCCATGAGGATCGGGTTGCTGGCCGCGATGTGGGCCGCCAGGCCGGCCGAGAGCCGCTGCGTGACCTCCTGCTCGTGGCGCCCGCTGGCTTGCATCTGCAGCCACGCCGAGGCCCCGCAGCAGGCCAGCAGCAAAACGGCGAACACCACCGACAGCCGTTGCGAGAGCGTGCCGCCCAGCTTCATGGGCTCGCCTCGTCGCTGCCGCCCGCCGCCAGCTTGTAGCCGCGTCCCCAGACCGTCAGGATGCGCCGCGGCGCGGCCGGATCGGGCTCGACCTTCATGCGCAGCCGGTTGATGTGCGTGTTGACCGTGTGCTCGTAGCCGTCGTGCTGGTAGCCCCACACCTGGTTGAGCAGGTCGAGCCGCGAGAACACGCGCCCGGGATGGCGGGCAAAGAAATACAGCAGGTCGAACTCGCGCGGCGTCAGCTCGATCGGCTTGCCGTCGACCTCGACCTCGCGGGCGATCGGATCGATGCCCAGTCCGGCGAGCGCGAGCCGGCCGGATTCGATGCGGGCGTTGCGGGCCATCGCCTCGGTGCGCCGCAGCAGGGCGCGCACCCGCGCCACCAGCTCGAGCACCGAGAAGGGCTTGGCCAGGTAGTCGTCGGCACCGAGTTCCAGCCCGAGGATGCGGTGCACCTCGCTCGAGCGCGCGCTGGTGATGATGATCGGCGTATAGCGCGTCATGGCGCGGGCGCGGCGGCAGATCTCGAGGCCGTCGACGCCCGGCAGCATCAGGTCGAGCACCAGCGCGTCCCAGCTGCCGCGCTCGAGCTCGCGCAGCCCGGCATGGCCGTCGGCGGCGTGCGTGACCGCATAGCCCTCGTCATGCAGGTGCATGCGCAGCAGCTCCGCGATGTGGGCATCGTCCTCGACCAGCAGCACGCGTTTGGCAGGATCCATGGCGGTCGATTGTCCCGCTTCCGGGGCGGCGAAGTTGTCACGATTAATTGAACTTTTCGTGATGATTCGGCCATCGGGCGCGCCCAACAATCCGCCCCATGAACCGCGACACACCGTCCGCCGAAGCCCACCGGAGCGCTCCGATCCATCCGCTGTGGCTGCGCGTCACGCACTGGCTGAACGCCCTGGCGGTGGGGGTGCTGGTCGCCAGCGGCTGGCGGATCTACGACGCCTCGCCCTTCTTTCCGTTCCGGATCCCGGCCGCGCTGACGCTCGGCGGCTGGCTCGGCGGCGCCCTGCAATGGCACTTCGCGGCGATGTGGCTGCTGGCCGCCAACGGCCTGGCCTATCTGGCACTGAACCTCGCGAGCGGCCGGCTGCGGCGCAAGTTCTTCCCGCTGTCGATCCAGGGGATCTGGCACGACGCGCTGGCGGCGCTGCGCGGCCGGCTCGCGCACGCCGATCCGCGCCACTACAACAACGTGCAGCGCTTCGCGTACCTGTTCGCCATCTGCGACATCGTGCTGCTGGTGCTGTCGGGGCTGGTGCTCTGGAAGTCGGTGCAGTTCGGCCTGCTGCGCGAGCTGCTGGGCGGCTACGAATTCGCCCGCCGCATCCACTTCGTCGCCATGGCCGCGCTGGTCGCCTTCGTCGCCGTGCACCTGGCAATGGTCGCGCTGGTGCCGCGCACCCTGCTCGCCATGCTCGGCGGCCGTTCCGGACTCGAATCATGAAGCTGCTCAAGCGCCCCGCCCTGCACACCGTCGACGCCGAAGCGGCCCTGGCCGAAGCGCGCACGCTGATCGCCCGCCGCATCGAGCAGCCGGCACGCCGCGCCTTCCTGCAGCGCTCGCTGACGCTCGGCGGACTGTCGCTGCTGACCGGCTGCAGCATCAGCGACAACGCCGGCGTCGAGGCCGCGCTCGGCGCCGTCTCGCGCTTCAACGACAAGGTGCAGGGCTGGATCTTCGACCCGACACGTCTCGCGCCGACCTACCCCGAGTCGATGATCACGCGACCGTTTCCGTTCAACGCCTACTACGGCGAGGACGAAGTCCGCACGGTCGCGGAGGACGGCTTCGCGCTCGAGCTGGCCGGCCTGGTGGCCGACCGGCGGCGCTGGACGCTGGCCGAGCTGCGCGCGATGCCGCAGCAGGACCAGGTCACGCGGCACATCTGCGTCGAGGGCTGGAGCGCGATCGGCAAGTGGGGCGGCATCCGCTTCGCCGACTTCCTGCGCCGGGTCGGCGCCGACACCCGCGCGAAGTACGTCGGATTCAAGTGCGCCGACGACTACTACACCAGCATCGACATGCCGACCGCGCTGCATCCGCAAACGCTGCTGACCCTGAGCTACGACGGCCAGCCGCTGCCGCCGAAGTACGGCTTCCCGATGAAGCTGCGGATGCCCACCAAGCTCGGCTACAAGAACCCGAAGCACATCCAGGCGATCTTCGTCACCAACACCTATCCGGGCGGCTACTGGGAAGACCAGGGCTACAACTGGTTCGGCGGCAGTTGAGTCGCCCCGTGCGACTCGACGCTGCTGGAGCGCGCGGCCGTGTTCATTCCGAACCGAGCCTCTTCTTTGCAAACGACCCCAACGACCTCTTGAAGGACCACTGAAATGAACAAGCTCTCCGCAACCCTTCTGGCCACCGGCCTGGCCCTCGGCTCGCTCTCGGCCTTCGCCGCCGACGACATGAAGAAGGACGACATGACCAAGGATTCGATGGCCAAGGACGGCATGAAGAAGGACACCATGGCCAAGGACGGCATGTCCGGCGACGGCATGAAGAAGGACGCGATGGGCAAGGGCGACGCGATGAAGAAGGACGAGATGAAGAAGTAGCCCTGCCGCCCCACTGCCGACGAGGTCCCCCATGCCTTTCTTCCTTCTGTCGTACCTGGCCGGGGCGCTGACCCTCTTCGCGCCCTGCATCCTTCCGGTCCTGCCCTTCGTCTTCGCCCGGGTCGACCGGCCCTTCGCCAGCAGCGGCCTGCCGCTGCTGGCCGGCATGGCACTGAGCTTTGCCGCGGTCGGGACGCTCGGCGCCGTCGCCGGCCACTGGGCGGTCCAGGCGAACGACTACGGCCGCATCGCCGCGATCGGCGTGCTGGGGATCATGGGGGTGGCGCTGATCGCGCCGCGCTGGGCCGAGCGGCTCGGCCGGCCGCTGGCGGCGCTGGGCGCGCGCCTCGCCGGCGCGGCGGCCTCGGGCCCCGGGGCCACGCGCAGCCCGGCGCTCACCTCCTTCGTTCTCGGCGGCGCCACCGGCCTGATTTGGGCACCGTGCGCCGGACCCATCCTCGGCCTGGTCCTGACCGGCGCGGCGATCGAGGGCCCGAGCGTGCGGACCTCGCTGCTCCTGCTCGCCTATGCCGCCGGGGCGGCCAGCGCGCTCGCCCTGGTGCTGCTGGCCGGCGGCCGGGTGCTCGGCGCGGCGAAGCGCCTGGCCGGCATCGGCGAAGGGTTCCGCAGGGGGCTCGGCGTCGCCGTGCTGGCCGGTGTCGCCGCGGTGGCGCTCGGGCTCGACACCGGCTGGCTGGCGCAGCTGTCGCCGGCGGGCGGCGCGGCGATCGAGAAGACCTTCCTGCAACGCCTGAAAGCGCCGGCGCCGCCCGCCGCCGGCTTCGTGCCGGTCCAGGCGCGCGCTGCGGCGCCGGTCCCTCTCGAGCTGCCGGTCGAAGGCAGCCTGCCGCCGCTGACCGGCGCCGTCGACTGGCTCAACTCGCCACCGCTCTCCGCCGAAGGGCTGCGCGGCAAGGTGGTGCTGGTCGACTTCTGGACCTTCGGCTGCATCAACTGCCGCCATGCGCTGCCGTACGTGCGCGAATGGCATCGCAAGTACAAGGACCAGGGCCTGGTCGTGCTCGGCGTGCATGCACCGGAATTCGCCTACGAGAAGAACATCGGCAACGTGACGAAGGCCGTGGCCGACCTGGGCATCGAGTTTCCGGTGGCGATCGACAACAACTTCGCGATCTGGCGGGCGTTCCGCAACAACTACTGGCCGGCCCTCTATCTCGTGGATGCCGACGGCCGCATCCGCTTCCATCATTTCGGCGAGGGCGAATACCTGAAGTCGGAACAGGTGATCCGGCAATTGCTCGAGGAGTCCCGTCGGGCGGGCAAACGCGCCTGAACGGCCGCGTGGCGCGGTGGGGCGAAGCCATCGGGTCGAAGCAGGGGGAGACGTCACTTCGGTGCTCGCCCCAGGCCGCGGACTCGGCCGAACGTTGCCTGCAGGCCCTATCCGCGGTGTCGCGCCGTGACTTGTCCCGACCCCGCCTCAGGTGGTGGCAAGTGAGCCGCCCTGGACGTGCCGATGGCTCGGCCCACCATGTGCTCGGACAGCGTGTCGTAGAGCGGGCGGCTGATCATGCGCGAGACCAGGCTGGCCAGCATCGCGGCCGCCATCAGGCTCGGCACCATCGAATGCCCGTCCATTGAGCGGCGGGCGCTGGGCCGAACGGTGATCGATGGATTGCCTACCGGGATTCGACCATCGAAAACGGCAGCTATGTCAGCGCTTGATCGATGCCCGCCAGAGCCCAGCCATTGCCTGCCGCAACAGCCGTCGCACGAACCTCGCGCAGCCGGGACATGGCCGCGGTGTCCTCGGCCGTCTCCGCCGCCGCGGCGATGGCGCGCGCCCGTTCGACCATCAGCTCGACCCAGGGCAAGGTTTCGACATGGAACATCCGCTCCAGCGAGGCTGCATGGTGCAGCGCGCACGACCAGTCGCGGGCTGCGAGGCTGGCCTCCATGGCGTCGCGGTAGAACCAAAGATAGTTGTGGGCGAGCCCGGTGTCCTTCAGCAAGGCTTCGCCTTCGGCCAGGTGCGCGGCCCGCTCTTCGGCCGAATCCGCCACGCGCGCCAACCGCCCCTCGAGCGCGGCGCCGATGAATCCGAGACCGGTCTGGCGCGCGAGCGCGAGTGCCTGCTCCAGATCGTTGCGGGCCCGTTCGCGATCTCCCCGCCGCAGCTTGTGCTCGGCGGAAAAGTACAGCATGGTCGCCTCATAGCGCCGTGAACCGGCCAGCCGCGCGAGCACAAGCGCCTTGTCGCCTGACGCGCTGGCCTCCTCGAAGCGGCCAGCCTCGGTGAGCACCTGGGTCAGCGTGGCCTGTGCGAAGACCCGTACGGGCACGACGCCGAAGCGTTGCGCGTCCTCGCAGACCGAATGGGCCTCGGCGATGGCCGTGTCCAGCTGGTTGGCGTACCACAGACAGTGCCCAATCATGCAGCGGTTGGGCCCGGCGATGCGGATCTGCTCCTCGCACAGCGCGACGCAGCGTCTGAAGTAGTCGAGCGCACTGGCCATGAGGCCTTGAGCGTAGCGCGCGTCACCGAGGCCACTGAGCGCCCGCGCTCGGCTCTCCGCGTCGCCACATTGCTCGGCAGCCTCCAGCGCAAGCACATGCTGCGCGTCGCACTCGGCGATTCGGCCCTGAGAAAAATAGAGGTTGCCCCGCGTGTGATGGATGCGCGAACGCTCCATGGCCAGTTCGAGCCGTTCGGCGAGCGGCTGGGCCTCGCCGAGCGCTTGCATCGCTGTCGCGAATTCGCCCGTCACGCGATATCCTGCGGCGATGCCCATCCAGGCACGGCAGCGCAGCAAGTCGTCGCCGGCCAGTTCAAGCGCACGCTGAAATGCGACTATCGATTCGGTCGACCGTCCGATCTCGCGCAACATCTCGCCGCACAGCAAGGCGAGTTCGCAGCCGACCTCTGCATCGCCTCGCGCCGGGTCGGCTGCCAGCGTGCCGCCGCGCTCTGCCAGGCGCAGGGCGCTTTCGAAGCGCAACCGCCCGGCCTCCTGGGTCGCCGCACGCAAGTAGGCCGCCGCGGCCGCCGCGTCTTCGGCGCGGTCGAGATGCTCGGCCTGCAGCACCGGATCGTCGTCGCCGAACCAACGCGCTGCGGCCTGATGCAATTCGCGCCGCCGGCTCTTGAGCGTCGACGCGTAGACGGCCTCCTGGATCAGGGCGTGCGCAAAGAGAAAATCCGCCCCATCGGGCCTCACGATGTCGGCCGCCACCAGCATGTCGCAATTCGCATTCGGCTCGCTTGCGACAGCGCGCAGGTTGAGAAGCGAAAAGCGCTTGCCGATCACCGCGGCGGCCTGCAAGGCGGTGCGGTCGGGCGCCGCGAGGCGGTCCATGCGCTCCAGCACCAGACTCTGGATGGTGGGCGGCACGGCTGGCGCGAGCCCGGGTGTCTCACCAGCGCGCGCGGTTCGCAGCAGCTGTTCGAGGAACAGCGGGTTGCCCTCCGCGCGTTCGATACACATCAGTGCAAAGCGGCTCGACGCCTCGACCAGCCCGCCAGCCAGCAAACGCGCCTCCTGCGGCCTCAGGGGTGCGAGATCGATGGTCACGAAGGCACTGCCATGGATCGATGCCCGCCAGGCCTTGTCGATCGGATCGCCCTCGATGCGCGAGGTGAGCAGCAGGATCATCGGCGCCCGCGCGGCCGCACGGGTGAGCGCCGCCACCTGCCGCAGCAACTCCGGCGAGGCCCAATGGATGTCCTCGATCAGCACCAGTTGTGGACGCGCCGCGGCGGCTCGCTGCAACACGGAACTCAGCGCTTCGCTCGCGCGTCGCAGTCGGGTGGCGTTGTCCATCGCCTCAAAAATCGCCTCCAGCTGCTTCGGCTGCGGCAGGTCGAGCCACTCGTTGACGAACAGCAATTCGTCGTCGGTCACCAGGCCGCGCGCGACGGCGGCCTGCAGCGCCGCGCCGCGTTGGGCTTCGTCGTCGCCCGCGTTCACCTGCAACAGCGTCTTCAGCAGGGTCGAGATGGCGTCCTGTCCTTTGCCGACGCCGAAGTCCAGAATCTGGCCTGAGGGCGTGTCGAACCCCTGGCCGCGGGCGCGCGCCTGGAACTCCTCCACCAACCGGGACTTGCCGATGCCCGCCTCTCCGCGCACCAGCACGGTTGCACCGGCGCCGGTCTCGCGCACGGCATCGAGCGCACTGACCAGTTGCCCGAGTTCGGCTTGTCGGCCGACGAAGGGCATGCGTTCGCCCCCGACTTGTCGCAGGCCGAGCACACGCCAGAGTTCCATCGGCGAGACGAAGCCCTTGACCAGGTGGTGGCCTGCCGCCTGCACTTCGACGCCAGCGGCGACTTCGCGGTACAGCGCGTCGGAAATCAGCGTCTCGCCCGCCTGGGCCAGCGAATCGAGCCTCGCGGCCAGATTGACCGCGTCGCCGGTGACCGAGTACTTGGCCTTGCCGCCGCCGCTGATCACCGCGGCCACCACCTCGCCCTTGGCGATGCCGATGTGCAGCCGCAGCGGAGCGCCGTGACAGTCTGGAACGCCGGCTGCCGCGCTGTGCATTGCGAGCGCAGCATGCAGCGCTCGCTGCGCATCGTTTCCGTGTGCCACCGGCGCGCCGAAGACCGCCATGACGGCGTCACCGGCCCGATCGAGAACGCGGCCGCCGTGGGATTCGACAACCCTGTCCATGGCATCGAAGAAACGTCCGAGCATCTCCTGGGTCTGCTCCGGGTCGCTGCTTGCGCACAGCGCGGTGTAGCCGGTGATGTCGGCGAACAACACGGCGGCCTGACGTCGATCCGCGCTCGTCGTGTCAGGCGCCGCCGGGGCGTCGCGCGCGAGCGGGTCCGGCGGCTCTGCCGGGCAGGGTGCGGGCGGGACGACCCGGCTCGGCGTGCCGCATTGGCTGCAAAACTTCGCCAGTGCCCCGAGCTCGTGGCCGCAGTTCGCGCACTGGTGTGGCAGGGCGATGCCGCATTCCTCGCAGAATTTGGCCCCTGGCGCACTGGGATGGCGACACTGTGGACACTGCATTCGCCGAGTTTCATCGCTGCCGCATGCTGTGTCGAGAGCCAAAGGGCGTAGCGGCGCACTCGGACGCATCGTCGCGCCACACGAGACGCTTCAAAGCGGACTTAAAGGCGAGCCGACGCAGCCAGCAACTGTTTCGCGAGGCCGCCGAAAGGGCCAAAGCGCACCGATTTGCACGGAAAGTACAACCACCCCAAGTAAGAAGTTCGGCCTCCTATGCGTTCCGGCCCCCTGTCGTCACAATGGCCCGCCCGACGGTCGATGTTGAAGGACTGCAAGCCGGATGACATCCCAGCCAACTTTCGCCACGTTTCGATGCGCCCTGATGGGCGCCTTCGTGCTGGCGGCCGCGTCCGGCTGCGCACTGGCGGTGCGCGGGACCCGGCAGGACATCCAGGTCCATGCGGTCTCGTCGGAAGGCAGGTCCATCGAAGCGCTGGAGTGCCACCCGACCGGCGGCGCCGCAGCGGCGCCGCCGGCACCGAAGCTCACGGTCAGGCGTTCGATCGACGACTTGCAGATCGACTGCGTCTCCCAGGGCCGGATCGTGGCCAGCGCCAAGGTCATCTCGCGCGCCGACATGGGCCTGCTCAGCCTGGTGGTGGGTGGCGTGATCAGCGCCACCGTGGACCAGCTGTCGGGGGCGGCCTATGCCTATCCGGAGTGGATCACGCTGGTCGCCGGCGAAGAGCGCATCTACGACCGCAGGGACAGCACGGACGGCCCGCTCGCCGGCACCTTCGCCAGGCGGCTCGGGCCTGCAGTCGCCGCCAGCGTCGTCCTGCTGCCGGCGAACGATCTCGCGAAGTACTACCGGGCCAACTTCAACGTGACCGCCAGCCAACTGCTCCGGCCCGGGGCCCGGCGCACCGGCCGCGACACCTACGGGGCCGAGAAGCTGGCCACGGCGATGAACTGCAGCGCGGCTCCACGGGCCATCCTGCTCGAGAAAGGCGCCGGCTTCGAAACCCACCAGGTGCGGTGTTCCACGGGAGACACGCTGTCGATCCGCTGCGAGTTCGGCAACTGTCGCGTCCAGCCGGCCGTGCTGCAGGTCGACGCCGACCCCCTCCCCGGCCCCACCGTGCAGACCAGCGCCCTGATGCTCGCGCCGAGATAGCCGCGCCGGCCGCAGGTCCGAATCCGGGTCAGCCGCGAAGGCGGCCGCGCAGCAGCGACATCACCAGCGTGGTCAGCACCGCTCCCGCCGCGGCTACACACGCTGTCAGCCCGCGGTGGCAGGCGGCGCAGGGTATCGCCCATGCCGGACCCGGCTCGGGTCAAACCCGCAACTGATCACTTTTTCGATTGAACTTCGAAGAAATTAAATCGCTTTTTGAATAGCCTCGCTGCTTCCAGAATGAACACCATGCCCTGCCTCCGGTCCCCTATCACCGGCAGTGGGCGGCGCGAAGTTCACTCATTCAAAGGCCCCAAATGAAACATCTCCTTCCGTTGACGCTCGGTCTGGCTGCCGCCTTCCTGAGTTCCGCCGCCATGGCTCAAACCGACACCCTGAGCAAAATCAAGGCGAGCGGCAGTATCAGCATCGGTGGGCGCGACAGCCAGGTTCCGTTCTCCTACAAGCCGAACGGCAGCGGCGACCCCGTGGGCTTCACGAACGACATCTGCCTGAAGATCGTCGACGCCGTCAAGGCGAAGCTCGGCATGCCGAACCTGGACGTGCGCTACACGATCCTCACTTCCACCAACCGAATTCCATTGCTGACCAACGGCACCGTGGACCTCGACTGCGCCACCACGACCAATACGGTCCAACGCCAGCAGCAAGTCGAATTCGCGCCCAGCCACTTCGTCACGAACATCACCGCCGCGGTGAAAAAGAGCTCCGGCATCCAATCTTTGGCCGAACTGAACGGCAAGAAGGTCTCGACCGTCTCCGGCAGCACCGGCGTCCAGTTGCTGCGCGGCTACCGGAAGACCGGGAACATCGAGGTCGAGGAACTGGCGGCCAAGGACACCGCGGACGGCTTCCTGCTGCTCGCCTCCGACCGAACCGTGGCCTACATCCTCGACGACGTGCAGCTTGCCGGCCTGATCGCCACCGCGCCGAACCCCGGCGACTTCAAGATCCTGACGCAGGAGTCGCTGCGCCATGAGCCCTACGGCATCATGTACCGCAAGGACGATCCGCAGTTCAAGGCGCTGGTCGACAAGACGGTGGCCGAACTCATGACGTCGGGCGCGATCAACGAGATCTATGCCCGGTGGTTCACCAAGCCGATTCCTCCGACCAACGCGAACCTGAATTTCCCGATGACCGACGCCATCAAGGAGATCTACCGGAACCCCAACAACAAGGGCGTCTGATGCGACCGTGCCGCGGCGCCGGACAGGTAGCGAGCGCCATCGCTATCCGGCCTGGAACATCCGGGTGAAATCGCAGCACTCCTGCGCCAGCATGATGATCGAGGCCAGCAAGGAGCTGCGATGCTCGCCCTTGTACATGGCCACATAGGTCACGGCAGGAAGCGCCGGCGTGACGTCGATCTGGACCAGGGATCCGTCCTTCAGCATCTGGCTGACCGCGTCCCTGGGCAGGTAGCTCACCCCGAGACCGGAGATCGTCAAGCCGATCAGTGCCACCAGGTTGTGGATGACGATGGGCTTGGAGGGCTGGATGCCCAGGTCCTTCATCCAGCTGTCGTAGATCAGGCCCGTGCCGGATTTCACGCCCTGAAGCAACAGCTGATGGCGCGCAAGTTCGTGCAGGCGCATCGGCTTGCCGACCTGCACCAGGCCCGGCTTGCACATCCAGGCGCTCTCCACCCGCCCGATGGGCTTGGTCGGAATGCGCGTGTCCGAGAACGCATCGGGCACGATGATCAGGTCAAGTTCGTCGGTCAGAACCTTTTCGCGCAGATTGACGCTGCTGTCGACGTCGGGTTCGAGCGTCACCTTGGGGTAGTGCACCTGGATGAGTTCGACCCATCGCGGCAGCCAGGTCATGGCCGTGAGCTCGGTCACGCCGATGCGCACGCGACGCTCGATCACATCGACCCGGCTGAACTGCTCGATGGCGGCGTTGCGCTGCGCCAGCAGGTTCTTCGCCAGCATGAACATCTCCTCGCCCTTGTCCGTCAGCCGGGCGGAGCGCTGAGTGCGGTCGAAAAGCGCCGTGTCGAAGACCGTTTCGAGTTCCTGCACCCGCTTGGAGACGGCCGACTGGGACGTGTGGAGCTTCTGGGCGGCCAGGGCGAAGCTGCCGAGTTCACCGATCCAGTAGAGAGCCTCCAGCTGCTTGAACGTCATCACGGCGGGGCCGCTCCAATCCATATAAAGAACACTTTTTTTCGCCAAATACTATCCAAAAATATCGCTTTTGGAAATGTCATTCGACTTCCAGAATTCAGGCATTCCCGATCGATCGCGCGATCTTCGCGCGCCGAATCCGACGGCGACCTTCACCAGGATCCTCATGACTTCCCAAACCGGCGAGCTTTTCTCCAACGCGCTGATGGCGCAGATCAAGGACCGCTTCCACCATGTCGACCACGACATCTCCGGACGCGAACGCCTGTTCTTCGACAACGCCGGCGGCTCCTTCCGCCTCAAGGCGGCGGTCGACCAGTTTGCGCGCATCGACGCGATCCCCGACTGCCCCGAGCGCATCCATGAACTGGCCACCTACCTGCAGGGCATCCAGGCCAGGGGGACGGAAGACCTGCGCACGATCCTGAATGCGAAAGCGGGCAGCGTGTTCGCGTCGCTCACCGCGTCGGGCGCGATGTTCGACATGGTTCGTGCCATCGCGGAGAACGTTCCCGGCACGAACCTGGTGACCACGGTGCTCGAACACCCCTCCTCCTTCGACGCCATGTCCCTGTATGCCGAGCGCACCGGCAAGGCGCTGCGCGTGGCGCCGTCCAACCCCGTCACGGGCGGCGTCGACGTGGAGTCGATCGTCCGCCTGGTCGATGCCGACACGGCGCTGCTGAGCGTGATCTATGCATCGAACATCTCGGGCGCCAAGCTGGACGTGCGCGAGATCGTCAGGCAGGCGCGCAAGATCAAGCCGGACCTGTTCATCGTCGTCGACGCCGTACAGCACGCACCGCACGGCCTGATCGATCTGCAGGAGACGCCGGTCGACGGCATCAACATCGCGCCCTACAAGTTCTTCGGCTGCCGGGGCTCCGGCATGTCCTGGCTGTCGGAGCGGGCGTCGGCACTGCCCCATCACAAGCTGGCGGGCAAGAAGCAGGACTTCTGGGACCTCGGAAGCGCGGCCCCCTGGCAATTCGCGGTCGTCACCGAGATCGCCAACTATGTCTGCTGGCTCGGGAGCCGGTTCATCGCGAGCGACGATCGGCGCGCCCTGTTCGCCTGCGGCATCGAGAAGATCGAGCGCCACGAGCGCGCCTTGCTCGAACGCCTGCTGAACGGCGGCGATGCCGTCCAGGGGCTGCGCGGCATGGACGGCGTGAACGTTTTCCTGGACTTCGAGGACCTGACGAAGCGTGACCTGATCCTCGCGATCGGCATCGAGAATCTCGAGCATGCCCAGGCGGTTCGGGAGTACGAGAAGCGCGGCGTCATCGTCTACGAACGGGTCGCCACGAGCTTGTACTCGAAGCGCATGCTGGACTCCTTCGGCCTCGAAGGCGCCGTTCGCGTGTCGCCGCTGCATTGCAACTCCGCCGCCGACATCGACCGCTTCCTGCAGATCACGCGCGAGATCAGCCAGAGCGTTGCGGCCTTGGCGTGACGCTGGCAGTGAGGGTCGGCCGGACTCCGAAGTGATGCAGCACGTTGTGCAGCAGCTTCCCGAACACCGGGTCGCTGCCTACCACCCAGGCCGCACCCACCGCGCCCGCATGGAACACGCGCCCGCCCTGCGGACGCTCCCAGTAGATCATCTCGGCCGACAGGCCGCCCAGCGACTCGGTGAGGTTCGAGAAGTAGTCGAGGTACGCATCCAGGGCGCCGGGCCGGTCGCGAATTCCTTGTGCGATCACGGCCATGCCGCCGGGCGGCTCCGGCAGCGTTGCCCCGGTGGGCACCCGATGGGTCATGCGCGCGAGCGTGGCGACGCTCAAGTCCCATTCGTGGCCGATCGCGCGCGGCAGCGAGCCGCCGGGCCCATGGCCGAAGGTCTCGCCCTTCGCCAGGCCCAGCGGCTGCGGCCCCTGGAAAAGAAAATGGTCCGGCGCGTGCACGTGGTAGACGCCGAAATCGCCGGCGTCGGCAAAGGCCCAGCCCGCGGTCTCGAGCCCGATGACCTCCGCCGCGGGGCGCCCCGATGACTTGAGCCGGCCGCCGCGGGCCCAGTCCTGGCTGTGGTACTGCTCCCCGAAGGGCCCGGCCGGCGGTCCGACCGAAGGCACGCTCTCGTCGTGGTCCGGGCCGTTGACCTTGCGCTGTTCCATGACGCTGAAGTCCTCGTCGTAGCTGACCCGCAGGTACATCGTGTTGCCCGACAGCACGATCGCGCTGCCGCCCCGCCGCAGGTAGTCGTCGAGCCCGTCCACCGCCGGCAGCGACCAGTATTCGCTGTGGCCGTTGACGACCACGGTCTTGTAGCGCGCCAGCATGGCGGGGTCACGGTGCAGGTCGATGTCGCTGGCGATGTCCCAGTCGTAGCCCTGCTGCTCCAGCCAGACGTGCAGGTGGCGCTCCAGCCGCGTCCACTGGCTGAAGCCGCTGTCCGCGGGGTCGTACAGCGCATTCGGACTGGCGTTGGGCCAGGGCATGCGCAGGCCGACCTGGTAGCAGGGCTGGCCGGCGCGGTGGAAGGTGTAGCTGTTGTAGGCGGGCGCCTCGGGGTGGCAGTTCTCGAGCCCGACGGAGCGGCGCGGCCAGACCGGGTCGTCCACCACGTTCTTCGCGAACGGCGTCGCGGCATAGGCGATCCAGCTGTTCACCGCGCACAGCACCAGCACCGGTGCCGGCGTCGCCTGCAGCGCGCGCTTCACGATGAAGCTGATGTCGTAGTCGGCTTCGCGGCCCTCGAGCTCGAAATGCAGCCGGCCGACGTAGATGCCAGGCCGGGCATCGATGGGAACCTGCCAGCGCTGGGTGGTTTCCCAACGGCAGTCATAGAGATCGTCGCCCGCGAATCGCAGGCCGTGGCCGCGCGTGGGATCGTTCAAAGGGTCATAGCTGCCGCCCTCGTGCTCGGGCACCTTCGAGGGCTCGAAGGCCGGTCCGACGATCATCCAGGTCGCATGGTTGACGATGCGGCCGGTGCGCTGGTGGCCGCTGCAATCGGCGACGCGATCGCCGCGCTCTTCGCGCAGCGGCCAGCAGGCCAGCACCGAGCGCCCGGTCGCCGCCTGCAGGCCGCGCTGCGCCACGCGTTCGCGTACCTCGTCCGCCGACAGGGCGCGATCGTGAATCACGGGCATGGCGAGGTCAGCGTCCAGGAACAGGCTGGCCAGCCCTTCGACGCCGCTGGCACCGAGCCGCAGCGGCGCGGCGCCGGGGCGTACCGGCGCGGAGGCCGGCCAGCATCCGACTTCGGCGCCATCGATCCACAGGCGCGCCACCCGGCCATCCCAGGTGGCGGCCACATGCTGCCATCGCCGGGCGACCAGGCGCCCGTGCGCCTGCTGCGCGTCGGCGCGGAAGGCGCCGCCATCGCCAAGGTACAGGCAAAGCGCCCCGCCCGCTTCGATGAAAAGCCCGAAGCCGCAGCGCGAGGGATAGTCGAACTGGCCGACCAGCGTCTGCCGCGTCTCCACGGTCCAGGGCTTGACCCAGCATTCGAGGCTCAGGCCGGGCAGCGCAGCGTCAGCGGCCAACCCCTTCGCCACGTGCACGTAGGAGCCCGGATGGATCGCCTGCACCCTTGCCGGCGCCGGCTCGAAGCGATGCAGGACGGCGTCGTCGCTGCGCCCCTCGACGTCATGACCGAGACGGCAGACGCTCATCCGGTAGGGGCGGTCGCTGCTGACGTGGAAGCTCAGCGTCTCGCCCGCATGCAGGCTCTTGCAGTCCGCATAGCCGTGCACCCCGGGCAGGTGCAGCGGCCGATGCGCCGGGATCGGCGGGGTCTCGGTCGACATGGAGGTCCGGCAGCGATGCCTATTCGGAAGTGAAGCCGGAGGCCTTGATCACCGGCCCCCAGCGCTGCAGGTCGTCGGTGATCAGCCTGGCGAGTTCCTCGGAGGTGCTCGGGCTCGCCTCGCTGCTGAGCTTCTGCAGCCGCTCCTGCACCTCCTTGTTCGCCAGCACCTTGTTGAGCGCCGCGTGCAGCTGCTCGACCGTGGCCGCGGGCGTGGCGGCCGGCACGAACAAGCCGGTCCATTCGAGGTTGTCGAAATGGGGCTGGCCCAGTTCCTTCAGCGTCGGTACGTCGGGCAAGAGCTGCGCGCGCTTGGCCCCGTTGACCGCCAGCACCTTGAGCTTGCCGCTCTGCTGGTAGGCCACCAGGTCGGCGATCGGGGTGATGCCCGCGGCGATCTGGTTGCCCAGCAGGTCCTGCACCAGCGGCGCGGCGCCGCGGTAGGGCGCCGCCACCAGCGGCACCTTGGCTTCGGTGCCGAGCCGATAGCCCATGAACTGCGCCACGCTGCCCGGCGCCGGCACGCCGTAGCTGGCCTTGGCGCTGTCCTTGCGCGCGATGTCCAGCCACTGCTGCACGCTGCTCGCGGGCAGCTCTGCCGGCACCGCGATGCCCTCGTAGAAGCTGGCGATGCGGCCCACCGCCTTGAAGTCCTTCACCGGGTCGTAGCGCACCGACTTCGAGGTCAGCGGCAGCATCACCATCATGTGCATGTTGGCGAGCAGGACCGTGAGGCCGTCCGGCGCCGCGGCGCGCACGTAGTCGGCCGCGATCTGGCCGCCGGCGCCGGTACGGTTGTCGACCACCACGGCCACGCCGAGCTCCGCCGCGAGCTTGTCCGCCAGCGTGCGGGCCTGCACGTCGGCCGAGCCGCCGGCGGGATAGCCGACGATCAGCTTCAGCGGCCCTTTCTGGATCGGGACCTGGGCCGGCGCGGCAGCGGCGACGCAGAGCGAGGCGCCGGCGAGCGCGATCTTCACGAGTGCGGGGAGTTTCATCGGGGCCTTTTCGCGGGAAGTGAGGAAAAAAGAGGTTTCAGCTCGGCCGGGTGCGCGCGATCTCGTCCGCCAGGTCGCGCAGGGAGGCTTCGAGCAGTTCGGCCAGCAGGTCGACCTCGGCCTCGGAGATGGTCAGCGGCGGTGTGACCAGCTGCATGTCGCCGTAGGCGCCGAGATTGGCGCGCCGGTTGTAGAGCGCAATCCCGCGCCGCAGGCCATGCTGGGTGAGCCGCGCGGGCGCGTTGAAGTCGGCCGGCAGCTGCCGCTTCGTCTGCTTGTCGGCGACGATCTCGATCGCCGTCAGCAGCCCCTTGCCGCGGACGTCGCCGACGATCGGCGAACGCTCGGCGATCGCCTGCAGCCGCGCCATGAGCTGCTCGCCGCGGATGCGCGACTGTGCCACCAGGTCCTGCCGCACCACCTCGTCGAGCACCGCGTTGGCCACCGCGCAGGACAGCGGATTCGTGAAGTAGGTGTGGCCGTGCACGAAGCCACCGGCCTCGGCGATCGCGTCGACGATGCGGTTCGGCACCAGCATCGCGCCGAGCGGCGTGTAGCCGGCCGCCAGGCCCTTGGCGAGCGTCACGATGTCGGGCCGCGCGTCGGCGAAGTGGTGCGCGGCCAGGAAGGCGCCGGTGCGTCCGGCGCCGCTCATGATCTCGTCGTAGATCAAGAGGATGCCGTGGCGGTCGCAGATCTCGCGCACCCGCCGGTAGTAGGCCGCGGGCGACACCACCGCGCCGCTCGACAGCCCGCCCACCGGCTCGAGGATGAAGGCCAGCACGCTGTCCGGGCCTTCGCCCACGATGCGTTCCTCCAGCGCATCGGCGCAGGCCATGGCATGCGATTCGACCGTGTGGCCTGCGGGCAGGCGGTAGCTCTGGGGCGCCGGCACCTTCGGCATCTCGCGCACCATCGGCCCGTAGATGCCGAGCGTGTGGGCGTCGCCGGTGACCGCCAGCGCGCCCAGCGTGGCGCCGTGGTAGCTGGGCTCGCGCGAGATCACCTTGGCGCGCTGCGGCTGCCCGCTCACCACCGCGTACTGCCGCGCCAGCTTCAGCGCCGACTCGTTCGCCTCCGAACCTCCGGAGACGAAGAAGGCGCGATCGAAGCCCTCGCCGGCCAGGGCGCAGACCCGATCGGCGAGCGCGATGCTGTGCTCGCTCTCGAAGAAGCGCGGGTAGGCGAAAGTCACCCGGCCGGCCTGTTCGGCCATCGCCGCCAGCACGCGCGGATTGCCGTGCCCGATGTTGGCAACCACGGCGCCCGCGGTCGCATCCAGATAGCGCCTGCCGTCGCCATCCCACAGGAAGACGCCCTCCCCGCGCGCGATGCGGGGCGGGCGCGGCGTGCCGCGCGGTGCATAGAAGCCAAGGACGGAGCCGCCCTTGGGCGTGTCGCCGACGCGGCGTTCGACGGGATTCGGTGTGCTCATGCAGCGACGATACGGAGCAAGTCGCACTTCGAGTAGACGCATGGAGCGATGAAGTGTTATACGTACCGTGCATGAAGCACACCCACGACCGGCTCGACCTCCTCGACACCTTCCTGAAGATCGGCGAGAGCGGATCGCTGAGCAAGGCGGCGCGCCTGCTCGACACCTCGCAGCCGACGGTCAGCCGCCGCCTGATCGAACTCGAACGCATGCTGGGCTGCAAGCTGGCCCTGCGAACCACGGCCAGCTTCTCTCTCACCGACGAAGGCCGTTCGCTGCTGACCGAGGCGCGCGATCTCGGCGACCGCTGGTCGAGCCTGTCGCATCGGCTGTCGGGCGGCCAGAGCCGGCCCGAGGGCACGCTGCGCGTGATCGGGCCTTCGGGCTACGGCACCGGCTTCCTCACCGATGCCGTGACCGACCTGCGCGCGGCGCACCCCGCGCTGCGGGTCGAGCTGACCCTGACCGACCGGGTCATCGACCTGGTGGCCTCGGGCGCCGAATGCTGGATCTGCGTCGGCGAGGTGCGCGACCCGGACCTCGTGAGCCGCAAGCTCGGCGCCATGGAACGCATCCTGGTCGCCACACCCGCGCTGCTGAAGCAGCTGGGGCCGGTCACGATCGCGCGGCTGCCCTCGCTGCCCTGCGTCGGCTTGGTGCCTTACGTGCAGGGCAATGTCCGTCTGCTCGACCGCTCAGGGCGCGCACGCGTGGTCCCGCTCGACACCCCGATCAAGACCGACAGCCTGCTGTCCAGCTACCGGGCCATCCTCAACGGCGCCGGCATCGGCGGCGCCGCGCCCTGGATGTGCCAGGACGACCTGAAGGCGGGCCGCGTGCAGCGCGTGCTGCCCAACTGGTGGCTGGAGCCCATCGGCATCCACGTGGCGCTGCCGCCCGGCAGCTACCGGCCGGCCCGGGTCACGGCCTTCATCGAGGCGCTCAAGCGCCGGATGCACTCGCTGCCGGGCTTCCGCCCGATGACCTGAGCAGCCCGACGGTGTGCCGCGCGATCATCAGCTCCTCGTCGGTCGGTATCACCCAGGCCGAACAGCGGCCGCCGGCGCGGCTGATGCGCGGGCCGCCGGCCTCGTTGGCCGGGTCATCGATCGACACGCCGAGCCAGCCCAGGCCGGCGACGACCAGACGCCGGATGTCGGCCCCGTGCTCGCCGATGCCGGCGGACGGCCCGCGCATCCATGCCGCGCTGGTTCATCAGGTACAGCAGCACGCCGGGGTCGATGGCGCCGCAGCGGGTTCCCATCGGCAGGCCGTCGAGGGCGCTGAAGCCCATCGTGCTGGCCACGCTGCGACCACCCTGCAGCGCGCAGGCACTGGCGCCATTGCCCAGATGCAGCGCGACGACCCTGGCGCCCGCGAGTTCCGGCGCCACCTCCGGCAGGCGCGACGCGATGTATTCATAGGACAGCCCGTGGAAGCCGTAGCGGCGCACGCCGCTCTCGTACAGCTCGAAAGGCAGCGCGAACATCTGCGCCAGCTCCGGGTTGCTGCGATGGAACGCGGTATCGAAGCAGGCCACCTGCGGCACGCCGGGCAGGACCTCGAAGGCCAGCCGGATCGGCGACAGGTTGCTGGGCTGGTGCAAGGGCGCCAGCGGCGACAGCGCATCGATGGCCGATGCGCTGGCCGGCCGGGTCCCAGGCCGTGAATTCGGGCGCCGTGTCGAGTCCGTCGACCAGTCCGCGCAGGACCGGCGTCAGCACCTCGCCGCGCGTTTCGTACAACGAGAACTTCAGGCTCGACGAGCCTGCGTTGGCAACCGCCACCCATTCCGCACCGGTCATGGCCAATGACATTTTTTCGCATCCTCCGGGAAAGCACGACACTTATAACCCCGAGCCTGCACGCTGGAGCATCCATGGAGTCTTCGTCCGCCACCGCCCATCCCCACTACGACCGCCTGATCGCCGCGGCCCGCGCCCTGCCGCCGCTGCGCGTCGCGGTGGTGCATCCGACCGACGAGGTCTCGCTGCAGGCGGCGCTCGAATCGGCGCGAATCGGCCTCGTCGCGCCGGTCCTGGTCGGGCCCCGCGCCCGGATCGAGGCCGCTGCGCGCACGCTGGGCGCCAGCCTCGAGGGCCTGCGCATCGTCGACGCGCCGCACAGCCACGCGGCGGCCGACATGGCGGTCGCGCTGGCACTCAACGGCGAGGTCGATGCGCTGATGAAGGGCAGCCTGCACACCGACGAGCTGATGGCCGCCGTGGTGCGCCGCGAAGGCGGCCTGCGCACCTCGCGCCGGATCAGCCATTGCTTCGTGATGGACGTGCCGGGCCACGCCCAGCCGCTGATCATCTCCGACGCCGCGATCAACATCGCGCCGACCCTGGAGGAAAAGGTCGACATCGTGCAGAACGCGATCGATCTGGCGCATGCGCTGCAGATGCCGGGGGTGCGCGTGGCGCTGCTGTCCGCGATGGAGACGGTGAATCCCAAGGTACCTTCGACCCTCGATGCCGCCGCGCTGTGCAAGATGGCCGACCGCGGGCAGATCACCGGCGCGCATCTCGACGGCCCGCTGGCGATGGACAACGCGATCGATGCCGAGGCCGCGCGGATCAAGGGCATCGTCTCGCCCGTGGCGGGCCGCGCCAACGTGCTGATCGTGCCCGATCTCGACGCCGGCAACATGCTGGCCAAGAGCCTGAGCTTCCTGGCCGGCGCCTACGCCGCCGGCATCGTGCTCGGCGCCCGCGTGCCGGTGATCCTGACCAGCCGGGCCGACTCGGAAGCGACGCGGCTGGCCTCGTGCGCGGTGGCCTCGATGCTGGCGAAGGCCGGGCGCGAGGGGTTGATCAAGGCGGTCGGCTGAGCGGCGCCACTGCCCGCCGCGGCGCCCGCTACGCAACGCGCTTGATCGTCACCTTCACCGAGCCGTGGTTGTTGAGGTAGGCGAACCAGGCGTCGTTGGCGAACAGGCACAGCTCGGGCTCGGCATCACCGCTCTGGCCCTTGTAGGTCCAGGCGGCGTGCATGCCGATCGGAAACAGGTTGGAGTCGGAGCGCCCGATGGCGCCGATCAACTGGAACCAGCGGCCCTGCTTGCAGCGCAGCGCCCAGTGCGCCATCGACTGCATGAGGCTGGGCTCGATCCTGCCGTCGGCGCTGGACGCGAGGTGCCAGTCGACCCATCGGCTGTCGTCGGCGGCGATCTCGTAGGTCTCGCCGGGCGCCAGCAGCACGCCGGTCGGGTTGTAGTAGCTGGCACTCGCGATGGTGATCGGTCCGGATGAGTCCCCGACCGCAAGATGTCTGGCCATGACTGCCCTCCTTTCACTCGACTGCCCCCGGAAGGGAGCGCCGCAATGTCCTCTGCCCACCGCGCACTTGTACTCCTGATTTCGCTGCCGCGTGCGGGTCCGATCGCGTCCGCCACACCCGGGATTTCCCAGGTCCCGTGAGACTTGCCACGGGCGCCGAACCCGGCCCTCGCCCTGGCTCAGCGCAAGGAGCAGGCAGTGACGACCACCTTGCACGGCTCGGTCGGCAAGTGGCCTTCGCATTGGGCGATGGCCGCCTGGCCCGCGGCGCCGGTCGTCGCGGCGCTGGCCGCGCCCCACTCGCCGAAGTTGCCGGTCGCCAGCGCCGCGCAGGACCGGTCGAACTGGATGCGCACCTCGCACGTCCCGGCGCGACCGGCCGCACGATCGCATTGCGCGCGGGCCGCCTGCTCGGCCGCATCGCGGGTCTTGTGATTGAACGCGTAGCCGTACCAGGCGCGCCGGGAAGCGATCGCGCCCCAGCTGGGGCTCGGGTCCGGCCCGCTCGGCGTCGAGGTGGCGGCGATACCCGCCGCGTGGCAGGCAAGGAACAGCACGAGCGCCGCACCCAGGCGGACGCCAAGTCGTCGAAAAGTCATCTGCCGATCATCGCGCAACGGTCTCGCGCGTGAACTTCGGCCGCAGGGACGGCGGTGAGCGCGGTCGCGCGGATGATGGACGATCCCCTCTTCTTGGGCGGCGTTCCAGTCCTCCGTCAGTCCCCTTTGCGCTCGTCGATGCGGCGCGCCAGGAACTGCCAAAGCCGCTCATCCTCGCTGAAGGCCACGTTGAAGCGCAGCCAACCCGTGGGACGTGGATTCACCAGAAACAACTGCCCGGGGCCGAGCATGATTCCCTCCGTGGCAGCAAGCCGCGACAAGTCTGCGGCATCGGTGATGTCCGGATGGCGTGCCCACAGGTACAGGCCTGCCGCGGGCTCGTGAAAAAGCTCGAAACCCTGGGCTTCCAATCGCCTTGCCACATTCGAATGCGCTTGCGCCAGCCGGTCACGCAGCGACTTCAGGTGCTTGCGCCAGCGCCCATCGGTCACGGCGCCAAAGACCAGCCGCTCGGTGATGTCCGAAGAGGTGAGGCCCGAGACCATCTTCAGCTGGGCAAGATCTTCCATCAACTCGGGCTGCGCCACCACGTAGCCGACCCGGAGATTCGGGGAAATCGTCTTGGAAAAACTGCCGACGTAGACCACCTGGCGCAACTGGCTGAGGCTCGCCAGCGAGGGCCGCGATGAGGCGTCCATGTCGGCATAGATGTCGTTCTCGACCAGCATGAACTGATGCTCCTGCGCCAGCTGAAGCAGGCGTACCAGTTGCGGCATCGACGCCAGCGAGCAAGTCGGGCTTTGCAGCCGCGGCTGCGTGAAGAAGGCCTTGGGCCGGTGGACCGACAGCAGCGCCTCCAGCGCGGGCAGGTCGTAGCCGGTGGGCGTGCGCGGCACGCCGATGATGTGCACGCCGAGAAAGCGCAGCATGAACATCAGGTTGGGATAGCCGGGGTCGTCCACCAGCACTTCGTCGCCCGGTTTCAGCAACTGGCGCGCCACGAGATCGAGCGCCTGGCTCGATCCCTGGGTGAGCAACACCTGGCCCGCGTCGACCGCGATCTGCCGCTCGCAAAGCGAATCCGCAACCGCCATGCGCAGTGCCATGTGCCCGAACGGCAGGCCATAGCCGCCGATGTCGGTGCCGCCGGCCGCGAGGCTGCGCAGGCTGCGGCGCATGCCGTCCTCGAACAGCCAGTCGTGCGGCAGCCATCCGCAGCCCGGCTTGAGCGGCAGGTTGCGGTTCTCGAAAATCTGCCGCAGATACCAGCGCGCATCGAAGCGCGGGTCGGGTTGCGGCACGGTGGGCCCGCTCCCGGCGGCGTCGTCGCTTCGGCGCTTGACGAAGAACCCCGCATTGGCCCGCGAGACGAGCAGGCCCTGCGCCACCAGCCGGTCGTAGGCCTCGACCACCGTGAAGACGCTGACGCCATGGGCCGCGGCAAAGGCCCGGATCGAGGGCAGCTTGCTGTCGGCCCTGAGTTTCTGGGCGCCGATGAGCCCGCGAAGCCCCTCCACGATCTGACTCACGAGCGGCGTCGGTTGTTCGGGGTGAAGAATGAGCATCGAGAGCATCCCGGCAAGACCCGATCTGCACCATATTGAGGAAAGTATGTACAGGATACAAGACCAGCACAGTCCGTAAAACCATCGCTTTCCTTGTACATGGTCAGCCCGATACCTGAAACCTAAAGTGCCTGCTTCTTCTTTCAGGCACAGGTCGTACCCATGCAGCGCGAATCCCATCTCAGCAACGCCGCCCTCATGGCCCGCCGCAGCGCGGCGGTGGCCCGCGGTGTTGGCCAGGCCCATGAAATCTTCGTCAGCCGGGCCGCCAACGCCGAGCTGTGGGACGTCGAAGGGCGACGCTACATCGACTTCGCCGGCGGTATCGCGGTTCTGAACACCGGCCACTGCCATCCGGAGATCAGTGCCGCCGTCAAGGCGCAGGTGGATCTCTATTCGCACACCTGCTTCCAGGTGCTGGCCTACGAGCCCTACGTGGAGCTGGCCGAGCGCCTGAACGCGCTGGCGCCGGGCGAATTCGCGAAGAAATCGGTCTTCCTGAGCACCGGCGCCGAGGCGGTCGAGAACGCGGTGAAGATTGCCCGCGCCTACACCCGGCGGCCGGGCATCATTGCCTTCAACGGCGGCTATCACGGCCGCACGATGATGACGCTGGGCCTGACCGGCAAGGTGGCGCCCTACAAGGTCGGCTTCGGCCCATTCCCGGGCGAGGTGTTTCATGCGCTCTACCCGAATGCGTTGCACGGCGTGAGCGTGGACGACGCCTTGCATTCGGTCGAACTGCTGTTCAAGAACGACATCGAGGCCGAACGCGTGGCGGCCTTCATCCTGGAGCCGGTGCAGGGGGAAGGCGGCTTTTACGTGGCGCCCAACGACTTCATCGAAGGCCTGCGCGCGCTGGCGGACCGCCACGGCATCTTGATCATTGCCGACGAAGTGCAGACCGGCGCCGGCCGCACCGGCACCTGGTTCGCGAGCGAGCAATGGCCCGTGGCGCCCGACCTGATCACCACCGCCAAGTCGATGGCGGGCGGCTTTCCGATCTCCGGCGTGGTGGGCCGCGCCGAGGTGATGGACGCCCCCGCGCCCGGCGGCCTGGGCGGCACGTATGCCGGCAGCCCCATCGGCTGCGCCGCGGCGCTCGCGGTGCTCAAGGTGTTCGACGACGAGCAATTGCTGGCTCGCAGCAGGGCGCTGGGCGAACGGCTCACGGCCGGCCTGCGCCGCATCGCGGCCGACGAGCCCGCCATTGGCGACGTGCGGGGGCTCGGCGCCATGGTGGCCATCGAATTGTTCGAGCAGGGCGACACCGCGCAACCCGGTGCCGCGCTGACCCGCGAGGTGGTCGCGGAGGCGGCGCGACGCGGGTTAATCCTGCTGTCATGCGGCAGCTACGGCAATGTAATTCGCGTGCTGGTGCCGCTGACGGCATCCGACTTGCTAGTGGACGAAGGCCTGGCGCTTCTCGCGGACAGCTTCGCCGCGCTGCGCTGATCGACCCTTTGCTGAAATCCTCCATGACAGACGAACCCTTGGTGCGCTTCCAGCGCGTCCGGAAAACCTACGATGGCGAACACCTGGTGGTGCGCCAGCTCGATCTGGACATCCACCGTGGCGAGTTCCTGAGCCTGCTCGGGCCTTCGGGATCGGGCAAGACCACCACGCTGATGATGCTGGCGGGCTTCGAGTCGCCGACCTCCGGCGAGATCCTGCTCGACGGCAAGCAGATCACCGGCACGCCGCCGCACAAGCGGCACTTCGGCATGGTGTTCCAGAACTACGCGTTGTTTCCGCACCTGAGCGTAGGCCAGAACGTTGCGTATCCGCTGACGGTGCGCAAGGTGTCGAAAGACGAGCAGCAGCGCCGCGTGCAGCGCGCGCTCGACATGGTGCAGCTGCGCGGCATGACCGACCGCCTGCCAGGCCAGCTCTCGGGCGGCCAGCAGCAGCGCGTGGCGCTGGCGCGCGCGCTGGTGTTCGAACCCCAGCTGGTGCTGATGGACGAGCCGCTCGGCGCGCTCGACAAGCAGCTGCGCGAACACATGCAGATCGAACTCAAGGACCTGCACCGCCAGCTGGGCGTGACCTTCGTCTACGTGACGCACGACCAGGGCGAGGCGCTCACCATGAGCGACCGCGTGGCGGTGTTCAACGAAGGCGTGATCCAGCAGCTGGACACGGTCGGCCGGCTCTACGAGACGCCTTCCAACCGTTTCGTGGCCGGCTTCGTCGGCGACAACACCGTGCTCAAGGGCCAGTTGAGCCGTGGCGGCGAGCACGCCGAAATGACGCTGCCCGATGGCCGCGTGCTGCACGGGCTCAACGTCAGCGGCGCAGCCGCGGGCGCGGCGGTCGAGGCCTGCATCCGCCCCGAGCGCGTGGTGCTGCACCGCCGGCCGGACGCGCAGGGCGCCAACATGCTCGCCGCCGAGGTGGCGCGCGTCATCTACTTCGGCGACCACCTGCGGCTGCTCTGCAGCGTGGGCGGCGGCCAGGCCGAAGCCACCGTGAAGCTGCCGCTGACCGGCCTCGACGGCGCCGCCACGCCGCAGGCCGGCGAATCGGTGGCGCTCGAATTTCCGGTTGCGCATGCGCGCATCTATGCGCTCTGAATCCGGTCTCATTTCTCGTTCCCGTTCATCACCCAGGACTACACCCACCATGAAAAAGACTCTCCTCGCCTGCACCGTCGCCGCCAGCTTCGCGCTGCCGGCCTTCGCCCAGCATCAGCTCACCGTGGTCAACTTCGGTGGCGCCAACGCCAACGCCCAGAAGAAGGCCTACTACGAGCCCTACGAGAAGACCGGCACCAAGATCATTCCGGTCGAATACAACGGCGAACAGGCCAAGATCAAGGCCATGGTCGAGACCAAGAAAGTCACCTGGGACGTGGTCGAGGTCGAATCGCCCGACGCGGCGCGCGGCTGCGACGAGGGCCTGTTCGAGAAGCTCGACTATTCGAAGATCGGCAGCAAGGCCGACTTCCTGCCGGCCGCCGTCACGGATTGCGGCGTTGGCCTGTTCGTGTGGTCGACCGTGATGGCCTACAACGGCGAAAAGCTCAAGACCGCGCCCACCAGCTGGGCCGATTTCTGGGACGTGAAGAAGATCCCGGGCAAGCGCGGCATGCGCAAGGGCGCGCGCTACAACCTCGAGTTCGCGCTCATGGCCGACGGCGTGAAGCCGGCCGATGTCTACAAGGTGCTCGCCACCAAGGACGGCGCCGACCGCGCTTTCAAGAAGCTCACCGAACTCAAGCCGAACATCCAGTGGTGGGAAGCCGGCGCACAGCCGCCGCAGTTCCTGGTGGCCGGCGACGTGGTGCTAACCACCGTGTACAACGGCCGCATCGACGCGGCCAACCGCGAAGGCCGCGACCTCAAGATCTACTGGCCGGGCGGCATCTACGACCTCGACTACCTGGTGATTCCGAAGGGCGCACCGAACAAGGAGGCCTCGCTGAAATTCATCCAGTTCGTGATGCAGCCGGCCAACCAGGCGGTCTATGCCCAGAACATCGCCTACGGTCCCGCCAACACCAAGGCACTGGCTTCGCTCAGCAGCAAGGTGCTGGCCGACCTGCCAACCTCGGCGAACAACGCCAAGGATTCGCTGCAGTTCAACGTCGGCTTCTGGGCTGATCAGGGCGAGGCGCTCGAGAAGCGCTTCGCGTCCTGGGCCACGCAGTAAGCAGGCAAGAGGCCATGCACGCGGCGATGTCTGTTCCCCAGGTCTCGGCAGAGGCTCCACCCGGCGAACTCCGGCGTGCGCTGGCGCGCGCCGAGTCGCGCCGCAAGTGGCGCGCCTTCGCGCTCACGGTGCCGCTGCTGGTGTTTCTGCTGCTGACGCTGCTGGTGCCCATCGTGGCGCTGCTGCAGCGTGCGGTCGAGAACCCGGAAGTGGCGAATGCGCTGCCGCGCACCGTGCGTGCGCTCGACGGATGGAACCGCAAGGACGCGCCCGCGCCCGCGGCCTACGCCGCCATCGCGGCCGACCTCCGCCAGCTGCCCGACAGTTCCGATGCGGGCGCCCTGGCGCGACGCCTCAACACCGAGATTGCGGGCGCCCGCTCGCTCGTGATGGGCACCTTTCGGGCGCTGCCGATTGCCGGCACGCCGGAAGAAATCAAGGCGCGCATGCTGGAGATCGATCCGCGTTGGGGCGAGACGCCGTTCTGGCAGGCCATCGCCAAGAACGGCTCGCGCTGGACACCCGACTACCTGCTCGCATCGGTCGACCTGCGGCGCGACGTGGCGGGCGAGGTGGAGCGCATGCCTGCCGACCAGCGCGCCTTCGCCGGCATCCTGCTGCGCACTTTCAACATCAGCGCCGTGGTCACCTTCTTCTGCCTGCTGCTGGCCTATCCGCTGGCCTGGTGGCTGTCGACGCTGCCGGCGCGCAAGGCCAACGTGCTGATGATCCTGGTGCTGGTTCCGTTCTGGACTTCCATCCTGGTGCGCGTGGCGGCCTGGATCGTGTTGCTGCAGTCCGAAGGCCTGGTCAACCGCGGCCTCATGGGCATCGGGCTGATCGATCATCCGCTGGCGCTGCTGTTCAACCGCACCGGCGTGATCATCGCGATGGTGCACATCCTGCTGCCGTTCATGATTCTGCCGCTCTACAGCGTCATGAAGAGCGTGCCGCCCACCTACCTGCGTGCGGCTGTCTCGCTGGGCAGCTCGCCGCTGGCGGCCTTTTTCCGGGTGTACGTGCCGCAGACCTATCCGGGCATCGGTGCCGGTGCGCTGCTGGTCTTCATCCTGGCCATCGGCTACTACGTGACACCGGCCCTGCTCGGCGGCGCGGACGACCAGATGCTGAGCTACTACATCGCGCGCTACACCAACGTGGAGATCAACTGGGGCATGGCCTGCGCGCTGGGTGCCGTGCTGCTGGTCGCCACGCTGGTGCTGTACGCCGTGTATCGCCGCATCGGCAAGGCCGAGCTGAGCCTCGGCTGAGCGGCAAGGAAGAAAGACAAGCATGCTGAAGCTCCCTCGATTCCCGGCCTATGCCACCTTTGCCGACAAGCTCGGCTGGTGGCTGGTGCGTATTGGCTGCGTCGCGGTTCTGGCCTTTCTGCTGGCGCCGATCCTGGTGGTGATTCCGCTGTCTTTCTCCGACAGTTCCTTTCTGGCGTACCCGATTCCCGGCTGGTCGCTCAAGTGGTATCGCAACCTGTTCGAGTCGCCCGAGTGGGCGCGCGCGGCGCGCAACAGCTTCATCGTCGCGCCGGCCGCCACGGTGCTGGCCACCGTGCTGGGCACGCTGGCCGCGGTGGGCCTGTCGCGCACGAGCTTTGCCTTCAAGGGGCTGCTCATGAGCGTGCTGATTTCGCCGATGGTGGTGCCCATCGTGGTGGTGGGCGTTGCCACCTACCTCTACTTCGCACCCATCGGCCTGGCCGACACCTACATCGGGCTGATCGTGGTGCATGCGGCACTGGGCGCACCTTTCGTGCTGACCACCGTGCTCGCCACGCTGGCCGGCTTCAACCACAACCTGGTGCGCGCATCGCTGAGCCTGGGCGAAACACCGTTCAGGACCTTCATGCGCATCACGCTGCCGGTGATCGCGCCGGGCGTGATCTCGGGCGCGCTGTTCGCCTTCGCCACGTCGTTCGACGAAGTGGTGGTCACGCTGTTCCTCGCGGGGCCGGACCAGGTCACGCTGCCGCGCCAGATGTTCACCGGCATCCGCGAAAATATCTCGCCCACCATCGCCGCCGTTGCGACGCTGCTGATCATCTTCACCACCACGCTGCTGCTCGCGCTCGAATGGCTGCGCGGCCGGCGGCGCTGAACCCCCGCACGATGCCCGCCATCCCACCGAACCAGCCGCTCAGCGGCAACACGATGCCGCGCTTCGCCGGCCCCGGCACGATGATGCGGCTGCCGGCTGCAACGTCCCCGGTGGGGCTGGATGCGACATTCATCGGCGTGCCCCTGGACATCGGCACCTCCAACCGCCCGGGCGCGCGTTTCGGGCCGCGCCAGATCCGCGCCGAATCGGCACTGCTGCGGCCCTACAACATGGCGACTGGCGCGGCCCCGTTCGACCGGCTGAACGTGGCCGACCTGGGCGATGTGCCCATCAACACCTATTCGCTCGACAAGTCTGTCGACATCATTTCGGCTTTCTACGACACCGTGCTGGCCGCCGGCTGCGCGCCGCTGACGCTTGGCGGCGACCACACCATTGCGCTGCCGATCCTGCGCGCGGTGGCGCGCAAGCACGGCCCGGTGGCGCTGGTGCATGTCGATGCGCATGCGGACGTGAACGACGACATGTTCGGCGAGCGCATCGCCCACGGCACGCCGTTCCGCCGCGCCGTCGAGGAAGGCTTGCTGGCCTGCGACAAGGTCTGGCAGATCGGCCTGCGCGGCACCGGTTATGCCGCGGACGACTTCGACTGGCCGCGTGCACAAGGCTTCACCGTGGTGCAAGCCCACGAGCTCTGGTACCAGTCGCTGGCCCCGCTGATGGCGCAGGTGCGCGAGCGCATCGGCCCGGCGCATCCCGTCTACATCAGCTTCGACATCGACGGCATCGATCCTTCGTTCGCCGGCGGCACCGGCACGCCCGAGATCGGCGGTCTGACCGTGCCGCAGGCACTGGAGATCGTTCGCGGCTGCCGCGGCCTGAACGTGGTGGGCGCCGACCTGGTGGAAGTCAGCCCGCCCTACGACACCAGCGGGAACACCGCGCTGCTTGGCGCCAATCTTCTCTACGAGATGCTTTGCGTGCTGCCCGGCGTGCCCTACCGCTGATGCGGCTGGCCTTGGCCAGCCCGATTCTCCCAAGACAACCGAACACATGAACATGAAGACATCCCCCTTCGCATTGCTGAACGACCCGACCCTGCTCAAAAGCGATGCGCTGATCGCCGGCGAATGGATCCGGGGCGCGAGCCGCTTCGATGTGAACGACCCTGCCACCGGCCAGAAGCTGGCCGACGTCGCCAACCTCGCGCGCGCGGACGCGGCCTTGGCGATCGCCGCCGCCAACAAGGCGCTCGCGGCCTGGCGCGGCAAGACCGGCAAGGAGCGCAGCATCGTCTTGCGCAAGTGGTTCGACCTGCTGATTGCCAACACGGAAGACCTGGGCCGCCTGATGACCGCCGAGCAAGGCAAGCCCTTCGCCGAAGCCAAGGGCGAGGTTGCCTACGGCGCAAGCTTCATCGAGTGGTTTGCCGAAGAAGCCAAGCGCGTGAACGGCGAGGTGCTGCCGCAGTTCGACAACAACCGGCGCCTGCTTGTGATGAAGCAGGCCATCGGTGTGTGCGCGGCGATCACGCCCTGGAATTTTCCGCTCGCGATGATCACGCGCAAGGTAGCGCCGGCGCTCGCCGCCGGATGCACCGTGGTCATCAAGCCCGCCGAACTCACACCGCTCACCGCGCTCGCCGTGGCCGAGCTGGCCGTGCGCGCGGGCATTCCTGCAGGCGTGCTCAACGTGCTCACGGCCGACGGCCAGAACAGTATCGCCATCGGCAAGGAACTTTGCGAAAGCGATGTCGTGCGCCATCTGAGTTTCACGGGCTCCACCGAAGTCGGCCGCATCCTGATGAGCCAATGCGCACCCACGGTCAAGAAGCTGTCGCTCGAGCTCGGCGGCAACGCGCCCTTCCTGGTCTTCGACGATGCCGACGTGGACTCGGCGGTCGAAGGCGCCATGGCCAGCAAATACCGCAACGCGGGCCAGACCTGCGTCTGCGCGAACCGGTTGTATGTGCAAGACGGCATCTATGACCGGTTCGTCGAGAAATTCGCGACCAAGGTCAAGGCGCTCAAGGTCGGCAACGGCTTCGAAGAAGGCGTGACGCAAGGGCCGCTGATTGAGGATGCGGCCATCGACAAGGTGCAGCGCCACGTCGACGATGCCGTTGCCAAGGGCGGCAAGGTGCTGGCGGGCGGGCGCAGGATCACCGGCCAGTTCTTCGAACCCACGGTGATCGCCGAGGCCACGCCCGACATGCTGTGCGCCAAGGAGGAAACCTTCGGCCCCTTCGCACCCGTGTTCCGCTTCAAGACAGAGCAGGACGCCATCGAGGCGGCGAACAACACCGAGTTCGGGCTGGCCAGCTACTTCTACACCCGCGACATGGGGCGGATCTTCCGCGTGGCAGAGGCGCTGGAGTACGGCATGGTCGGCATCAATGCCGGCGTGATCGCCACCGAACATGTGCCCTTCGGCGGCGTGAAGCAGTCGGGCCTGGGGCGCGAGGGCTCGCACCATGGCATGGACGACTACGTCGAGATCAAATATCTCTGTCTGGGCGACATCCAGAAATAAGGCTTCGTCCTTTTGCGGCACAGGTCGCGAACACTTCTCGGGGTGATCGTCCTCTTGGTGCAGATCGGTGCGCTTTGGGACAAAAACTCAAGCACGACAATGGTTTGCGACCTAACCTACGAGTTCGAAGCGAACTTCAATGGCATCACCGCCGAGCAGCTGGGGGCCCCCAACTGCCCCGCCCACCTCAAATGTCTTCGCGCTGCATCCAGGCAACCAGCAGGGCGGTCAGTGACGCACCCCCTGCGGCGGCGACCAGTACCGCTCGAATGGGTTGTCTGATGACACAGCCGCGGATCACGTTCAGGACGTGATCGACCTGCTCCTGCAGTCGCCCTGCACTCTGGGGCATCAGTGCAGACGGCAGCGTTCTAGATATCACCTCGTCGTCGTCGACGACCGTGCTGCTTTCATCCGCAACTGTTGGGGTGGCGCCAAACTCGTTCGAATTCATCGAAGATCTCCTCGAGTCATCTGTCTATGTTAGGGAGATCCGGAGGGAAGCGCTCGGTCGGACGGACAGATGGCCCGGTGGTCCCCGGCGCCCACTTGGGAGGGGTCGCCTCGGACCTGACAGAGTGGCTGGCGCAGAGTGGCCTGGGCGGCGATGTCAGTATGGTCGTACCATCCGGCACTCGCATCCTCCGGAGGCCGCCATGCCCGACGATAACGCGAAGTTCGACAAGCAAGCCCTTTCCCTGATCGAATCCCTCAAGGGACGGCGAAAGCCGGCCAAACGCGCTCCACGGAAGGCGGCGGCCCAGCCGGAAAAAGCTGCGGACAAGGAGAAAGTCGTCGTACGGCGGGCCGCCAATCGCTTCTAGCGTCCGCATCTCCTCCATCAAGCTCAAGGACTGACCGGCGACGCAGTCGCGCACAGGTGGTCGACCAGGCTGCGCGCCGCGGGCGACAGGGCCTCCAGCGAGCGGACGCACACCATGAGCTGGCGCCGCACCCAGGGCTCGTCGAGCGCAACGGCGCGGATGCCGAGCGATGACAGATAGAGGCGCGCGCTCTGGCGCGGCAGGATGCCGACGCCCATGCCGGCCGCCACCATCAGCGACATCGCGTCGTAGCCGCTGACCTGGATCCGCAGTCGCAGCGGCAGGCCGATCTCGGCCGCCGCCCTGTGCAGCAGGTTGTTGACCGCGCTGCCCGGATGGGCGCCGACGAACTCGTGCGCCAGCGCCTCCCGGAAGCTCGCCTTCCGGCGCCGCGCCAGCGCGTGCTCGCGCGGCACGATCAGCACCAGCTCGTCCTCGCGGTACGGCAGCACCGTGAGCGCCTCGCCGTAGGCGCCGGCGTTGAGGATGCCGATGTCGGCCGTGCTGTCGGCCACGGCGCGCGCGATGGCCGAGCTGATGCGCTCCTGCAGGTGCACCTGCACCAGCGGCGCGGTGGCCATGAAGCTGCGCAGGTCGTCCGGCAGGAACTGGGTGATGGCCGAGATGTTGGCGAAGACCCGGACGTGGCCGCGCAGCCCGCTCGCATAGCCGGCCATCTGCTCGGCGATGTCGTCCAGGCCGTTGAGCACGCCGCGTGCGAGCCCGAGCAGCGCATGTGCCGCCGCAGTGGCCTGCACCCCCTTGTTGCTGCGCTGGAACAGCACCGCGTCCAGCGCATCCTCGAGCTCGCTGATGCGCTTGCTCACCGCCGCCGGGGCCAGGTGCTCGCGCAGCGCGGCGGCGGCGATGGTGCCTTCTTCCATGACGGCGACGAACAGGCGCAGCGAAACGGGATCGAGCTTCATGCGGCGTATTTGAGCACCATCGCGATCCGCGATGGCAGCCTCGCCAATGGCCGCTTTGCAGGTCGGGGCCGGCTGGCCATCATTCGGCTCCATGACCGCTGCCTCCGCTCCCCCGACCACCCCATCCTCGCCGCCTTCGGCCCCCAGCGCCCTCGCCGGCCTGCGCGTGGTCGAGATGGGCCAGCTGATCGCCGGCCCCTTCTGCGGCAAGACGCTGGGCGAGTTCGGCGCCGACGTCGTGAAGATCGAGACGCCGGGCAACGGCGACCCGCTGCGCAACTGGCGCATGCTGCAGGACGGCACCTCCGTCTGGTGGCAGGTGCAATCGCGCAACAAGCGCTCGGTGGCGATCGACCTGCGGGCAGCCGAAGGCCAGGCGCTCGCGCGCCGGCTGATCGCCGAGGCCGACGTGCTGATCGAGAACTTCCGGCCCGGCACGCTCGAAGGCTGGGGCCTGGGCTGGGAGGACCTGCGGCGCCTCAACCCGGGGCTGGTGATGCTGCGCATCTCGGGCTACGGCCAGACGGGCCCCTACCGCGACCTGCCCGGTTTCGGCGCCATCGGCGAGGCCATGGGCGGGCTGCGCCACCTCACGGGCGAGCCCGGTCGGGTTCCGGTGCGCGTCGGGGTCTCGATCGGCGACACGCTGGCGGCGCTGCACGGCACCATCGGCGTGCTGCTGGCGCTCTACCACCGCAAGGTGCACGGCGGGCCCGGGCAGGTGATCGACGTGGCGCTGCACGAGGCGGTCTTCAACGTGATGGAAAGCCTGCTGCCCGAATACAGCGCCTTCGGCGCCGTGCGCGAGGCGGCCGGCAGCGCACTGCCGGGCATCGCGCCGTCCAACGCCTACCGCTGCGCCGACGGCTACGTGCTGGTCGCGGGCAACGGCGACAGCATCTTCAGGCGGCTGATGGAGGTCGTGGGCCGGCCCGACCTAGCGGCCGCAGCCGATCTGCAGAGCAACGCCGGCCGGGTGGCGCGGGTCGACGAGCTCGACGCCGCGATCGGCGCCTGGACGCAGCCGCGCGAAATCGCCGAGGTGCTGCGGCTGCTCGCCGCCGCCAACGTTCCGGCCGGCCGGGTCTACACCGCCAAGGACATCCACGAAGATCCGCACTATCGGGCGCGCGACATGATCCTGCGCCAGACCACGCGCGACGGCCATGAGATCGACGTGCCGGGCATCGTGCCGAAGCTGTCGGGCACGCCCGGCTGCGTGCGCTCGTCGGCGCCGCGGCTCGGCGACGACACCGATGCCGTGCTGCGCGAGGCCGGCCTGACGCCCGAACAGATATCCCTCCTCCGCTCGAAAGGCGCGATCGCATGACCGCATCGAACTCACCCTGGGCCGGCGCACGCCGCCGCATTCACATGCAGGAAGTCGGGCCGCGCGACGGCCTGCAGATGGAGTCGGCCTTCGTGCCGACCGCCGACAAGATCGCGTGGGTCGATGCGCTGTCGGCGGCCGGGCTGGCGAAGATCGAGGCCACCGCCTTCGTTTCGCCGCAGGCCATCCCGGCGCTGCGGGACGCCGAGATCGTGCTGCGCGAGATCGCCCGCGCCCCGGGCGTGGTCTACACCTGCCTGGTGCCGAACGTGCGTGGCGCCGAACGCGCGATCGAGGCGCGCGCCGACGAACTCAATCTCGTGATGTCGTGCAGCGAGACCCACAACCTCGCCAATCTGCGGATGACGCGCGCCCAGTCGTTCGCGGCGCTCTGCGAGGTGACCGCGCTGGCACGCCAGGCCGGGGTGCCGATCAACGTGTCGCTGTCCTGCGTGTTCGGCTGCCCGATGGAGGGCGACATCGACACCGCGGTGGTGCTCGGCTGGGCCGAACGCTTCATGGCGGCCGGCGCGCGCGGCATCACGCTGTGCGACACCACGGGCATGGCGTTCCCCTCGCAGGTCGCGCAGGTGGTCGGAGCGTTTCGCGAACGCCTGCCCGCCGCCGAACTCACGCTGCACTTCCACAACACGCGCGGCATGGGCCTGGCGAACGTGCTGGCCTCGCTGGACGCCGGTGCCGATCGCTTCGACGCCTCGCTCGGCGGTCTCGGCGGCTGTCCCTATGCGCCGGGCGCCAGCGGCAACGTCTGCACCGAGGAGATCGTCCATGCGCTCGAACTGATGGACTTCGACACCGGCTGCGACCTGGCCCTGCTGCTGCGGGCCGCCGCCCGGCTGCCGGCCCTGATCGGCCACGACATCCCGAGCCAGATCGCCAAGGCCGGCCGCCGGCTCGACCTGCACGCGCCGCCGCCGGACTTCGCGCTGTGGCGCGACCGGGCCCTGGCACGCGGCGCCTGAGCCTTCCCCCTTGATCCAAGAACGACGACAGGAGACTTCCATGAAACCCTCGAATGACATCTCGCGCCGCAGGCTCGGCCTTGCCGCGCTCGGCTTCGCGGCCCTCGGCATGGCCCCGGCCCTGCACGCCCAGGCGCCCACCGGCTACCCGAGCCGGCCCGTGATGCTGCTCGTGCCCGCGGCGGCGGGCGGCACCACCGACATCGCGGCCCGCATGCTCGGCGTGCCGCTCGGCAGCGCGCTCGGACAGACCGTGGTGGTCGACAACAAGGGCGGTGCCAACGGTGCCATTGCCGCCGTCGCGGTGAAGCGCGCCGAGCCCGACGGCTACACGCTGCTGATGCAGTATTCGGGCTACCACGTCATCACGCCGCTGGTCAGCAAGCAGGCGCCGCAATGGGAGGCGAAGGACCTCACGCCGGTGGCCAACGTGCTGTCGGCGCCGCAGATCGTGGTGGTGCGCGCCGACCTGCCCTTCAAGACCATGGCCGAATTCGTCGCCTATGCCAAGGCGCACCCAGGCAAGATCAACTACGCGTCCTCGGGCAACGGCTCGCTGCAGCACGCGACCGGCGCGATGCTCGAGCAGCAGGCCGGCATCCAGCTGACCCACATCCCGTACAAGGGCACCGGCCCGGCGCTGCAGGACCTGCTGGGCGGCCAGGTCGACATCACCTTCGGCACCGCGCCGCCCTTCGTGCCGCACATCCAGTCGGGCAAGCTGCGGGTGCTGGCCACCACGGGCAAGACGCGCCTGGCCAGCATGCCGGAGGTGCCGACGACCGCCGAAGCGGGCCTGCCGAAGCTCGACGCCACCTCGTGGTTCGGCGTCTTCGCGCCCGCCAGGACACCCAGGCCGGTCATCGACAAGCTGAGCGCGGAGATCGCCAAGGTCGTTTCCACGCCGGCCTTCAGGCAGAAGGCGCAGGAACAGGGCGCCACGGCCGACTACCTGAGCCCGCAGCAGATGGATGCCATGGTGAAGGCAGAGACCGCGCGCTGGGCAGAGGTGATCAAGGCGGCGAAAATCGAAGCGGATTGAAAATCCGCCCACACCCGCGCAGCGGCTCGTCCGACAACCGGATCGTTCCAGGTCACGGATACTTCGAACACCATGCAGGATCTCGTTCGCGCCCCGCGCAAGGCTGCCGCCGCAATGGCCCTGCTTTGCGGCCTGCTGGCCGGCTGCGCCAGCGATCCGTCCCGCGTCCAGCCCGGCACCGGCCGCGCCGAGGTGATGCAGCAATTGGGCCCGCCGACCGCGATCTATCCCTTTGCCGGCGGAGAACGCCTGCAGTATTCGCGCGGTCCCATGGGATTCCAGGTCAGCAATGTCGACCTCGACGCCTCCGGACGCGTGCGCTCGGTGCGCCAGGAGCTCGACGAGGGGCTGTTCGGCAGCACCATCCGGCCCGGCGAGTGGCGCGTGCCCGACGTCCTCTTCACCTATGGACTGCCCTACGAGCAGACGCGCGTGGCCTCCTTCAACGGCACCGTCTGGTCGTGGCGCTACCTGCACATCAACAACCGGCGCTTCCTGTACATCTACATCGATCCCACGGGCCGGGTCGATCACTACAACGTCGGCGACGACCTGATGGAAGAACGCCGGCGCTGGTAGCCGGACCCCGGATCAAGGCAGAAGAGGCAGGGCCTGCGCCGCCTTGGCGGCCGCAGCCTAGGGGTTCCCCTGGGTCACGGTCACGCTATAAGGCAGAACGCTCGAGGCGCTGACGGGATACCGGGTCCCACACCCGCTGTCGGTGCAGAACATGATCTTCAGGACCCCCTCGTGGACGCCCACGGTCAGCGGCAGCTTCAGGGTGGGCAGAGAGGGCGGCAGCGTCGCGAAGGTGTTGGCGCCGGCGCCATACAACGGATGTGCTTCCGGCTTGAGGATGCCCGACTCGTCCACCAGGAAAACGCTCACCGGCGCGCTGGGAAGGTTCGAGGCGGTCGCGGTGACCGACAGCGTGGGCGCATTCGCCGCCTGCAAATCGACGGGTATCGTTATCGCGATCGAGGGCGGATCGAAACGGACCACGATCGCAGACGGATCGGCATCGGTCGAGGCGGCCGATGTGTCGGTTGTCGCCATCGTGGCGCCGGCCTGGAAGACCTGGGAAACACTGGCGCTGCCTCCTCCGCTGCCGCCCGCTCCCGGGGCCGCAGCGACCGACATGTCGAGCGTGCCCCCGCTGCCGCTGCCGCCGCACGCGGCCAGCGCCAGCGCGAAGGAAAGAAGCATCCACCTGCCCAGAAAGTCCTTCATGACCGCCTCCTCACGTGTGTTGGTGTCTCATGCGGTTCGCTGCACGCGCCGCCCGGCATGATCGTGAAAATACGCAAGGATCGAATGTAATGCAAACAAATCAATGCGCCCCCCCCGCCGAGGACGCTACCGACCCGCGACTGTGGCTCGAGGAGGTCGAAGGTGCCGACGCGCTCGCGTGGGTCCGCGAGCGCAACGCCCTGACCCTTGGCACCCTGGCCGCGACGGACGCGTTCGCTTGCACCAAGGCCTCGGTGCAGGCGGTGCTCGACTCCGATGCGAAGATCGCCGAAGTCTCCAAGCTGGGCGACTTCTATTACAACTTCTGGAGGGATGCCGAGCACAAGATGGGCCTGTGGCGTCGCACCACGCTCGCCCGGTACCGAAGCGACGAACCGGCCTGGGAGACGGTGCTCGACCTCGACGCCCTCGCCGCCGCCGAGGGCGTGCATTGGGTCTGGCACGGCGCGACCGTGCTGCGGCCGAGCTGCCGCAAGGCGCTCGTGAGCCTCTCGCCCGGCGGTTCCGACGCCGACGTGACGCGCGAGTTCGACCTCGTGGCCAAGACCTTCGTGGCGCCCGAACAGGGCGGCTTCTTCCGGCCGGAATCCAAGGGCGGCCTGGCCTGGATCGATGACGACACCGTGTATGCGTTCACGACGCTCGGCGAGGGTGGGTCGACCACCTCGGGCTATCCACGGACCGCCAGGCGCTGGGCACGCGGCACGCCCCTGGCGTCCGCCCCCATCGTGTACGAAGGCCTGGCCGATGACATGTACATCTCGGCCCACCGGATGCACACCCCCGGCTTCGAGCGCGACTTCGTCGCCCGGTCGCTCGCCTTCTACAGCGCCGAGCTCTTCCTGCTGACCGAAGGCGACAGGCTGTCGAAGGTCGAGGTGCCACTGTCCGCCGAGCCGAGCATCCAGCGCGAATGGCTGCTGGTCGAATTGCGCGAAGCCTGGAGCGTCGGCGCCCGCACGTACATCGCCGGCTCGCTGCTGGCGACCCATTTCGATCGGTTCATGCGCGGCGAGCGTGACTTCGCCGTGCTCTTCGAACCCGGCCCGACGCGCTCGCTGGCAGCCACGACCTGGACCCTCAACCACCTGGTGGTCAACGTGCTCGATGACGTGAAGAACCGGCTCCACGTCCTGACGCCACCCGCCGGCGGCACCGGGCCCTGGACGCGCAGCGAGTTCGCCGGCGCCCCGGCCATCGGCAGCGTCGATGCGAGGGCGGTCGACCGGGACGAATCGGACGCCGTCTGGCTGAGCGCGGCCGACTACCTCACGCCCTCGACCCTTTCGCTGGCCACGCTGGGCCAGCCGCCCGAATTGCTCAAGTCCATGCCGGCCTTCTTCGACGCCGGGGGACTGGTGGTCGAGCAGCACTTCGCCACCTCCGACGACGGCACCCGCGTGCCCTACTTCATGGTGCGGCGCGCGGACCTCGTGTTCGACGGCACGGCGCCGACGCTGCTGTACGGCTATGGCGGCTTCGAGGTCTCGCTGACCCCGGGCTACTCCGGTGCCCTCGGGCGCGCCTGGCTGTCCCGGGGCGGCGTGTACGTGGTGGCGAACATCCGCGGCGGCGGCGAGTACGGGCCGCGCTGGCACCAGCTGGCGCTCAAGCGGCACCGGCACCGCGCCTACGAGGATTTCTCCTCGGTCGCCAAGGACCTGGTGACCCGCGGGATCACCTCGCCCCGGCAGCTCGGGGTGCAGGGCGGCTCCAACGGCGGACTGCTGGCCGGCATGATGCTGACCCGCTATCCGGCGCTCTTCGGCGCCGTGGTGATCGAGGTGCCGCTGCTGGACATGCGGCGCTACTCGCGCCTGCTGGCCGGGGCCTCCTGGATGGCGGAATACGGCGATCCCGACGACCCCGCCCAATGGGACTACATCCGGACCTTCTCGCCCTACCACCTGTTCGATCCCAGCCGCGACTACCCGCCGGTGCTGTTCACCACCTCGACCCGCGACGACCGCGTGCACCCGGCCCACGCACGCAAGATGGCGGCGGCGATGATCGAGGCCGGCAAGGACGTGAGCTACTACGAGAACATCGAAGGCGGCCACGGCGGCGCCGCGAACAACGAGCAGGCCGCCACGATGCAGGCGCTGGCCTATCGCTTCCTGTGGGAAAGGCTCGATGCGGCGGCGCGTTGACACCGGCCGCACCGCCCCCTACCCTGACCCCACTTCCGGAGGACACCGATGACACCCACCATGAATCGAATCGGCCGTTGCGTCGGCCTGGCCCTGCTCGCCGCCGTGGCGCTGCTGGCCGCCGACCGTGCGGCCCTGGCGCAGGACGCCAAGCCGGCGCCGATGGCGTCGCCCGCCAAAGATTTCAAGGACGAGCGCGCGCTGGCGCTGCTCAAGAGCATGAGCGACACGCTGGCCGGCGCCAAGACCTTGAGCTTCAGGGTCCGCGGCATCGTGCCGACACCGTCGCCGACGGGGCAGTTCGTCAGCCTGTTCGCATCCTCGCGCGTGGTGATGCAGCGGCCCGACAAGCTCTTCGTGGAAGCGCGCGGCGACCTGTTCCCGAGCGACAGCTTCTACGACGGCAAGACGGTGACCGTGATCGGCGCCGACCGCAAGTTCTATGTGCAGCGCGATGCCGCGGGCGGCGCGATCGAGGCGCTGATGCAAAGCATCCAGCCGGGCTCCGACGCCACGGCGCCCTTTCTCGACCTGCTGGTCGCGGATCCGTATGCCTTCCTGACGAAGGACTTCAGCAGCGCCCTCTGGGTCGGGCAGTCGACCATCGGCGGCGTCAAGACCGAGCACCTCGCGTTCACGGCACCCGGACTCGACTGGGAGGTCTGGATCGGCGCCGCGGACAAGCTGCCCCGCCTGATGGTCGTTTCCTACCGCACGGGCGAACGCCAGCCGACCTTCACCGTCGAGTTGTCGGAATGGAAGCTCAACGCGACCCTGCCGGCGAAGACCTTCAGCGCCTCTATTCCGCAGGGTGCCGTGAAGCTCGAGTTCAAGCAGATGGGCCCCGCCAAGTGAGCGCGACAAGGAGCAATGCGATGAAGCAGTTCAAGACCCTCGTCCTCGGTGCAGCCGTCGTGGCCGGCGCACTCCTCCCCCTGTCGGGTGCCAACGCCTGGGTCGCGGCCGCGGGCGGCTGGCGCGGCGGCGCGGTCGCGGTCGGCGGCTTCCACCCCTACCATCCCTATTACCGTCCTGCGGGCTGCTATGGCTGCGGGGCAGCCGCGGGCGCGGTCGCGGGCATGGCGGTGGGCGCCGCGATCGCCGATGCGAGCCGCCCCGCCGTGGTGGTCCAGCAGCCGGCCGTGATCGTTCAGCCGCCGCCCATGGTCGTGCAGTCCGGCATGCCGCTCGGCACCCAGCTGGCCTCCTTGCCCGGCGACGCGAGGAGCATGGTGGTGAACGGGGTCAACTACTACCAGTCCGGAGCGACCTGGTACAAGCCGTACTTCGGCTCCAGCGGCGTGTACTACGAGGTCGTCCCGGCGCCATAGCTCGACGCAGTCCCAGGCGCCACCCAAGAGCACGACCGGGATCCCCGATCGCAGGAGGCAGATGCCCAATGGCAAAGTCCCGGTCCCGGCCACTGTCGATGCTCTCGTCCCACGGCGAGAGCGAGTTGCGCGCGCTGCTGGCCCAGCGCGAGGCCGAACTGGCGCAGCGCACCGGCGAACTCGCGCTCATCAACAGCATCCAGCAAGGCATGGCGGCCCGGCTGGAATTCCAGGCCATCGTCCGCATGGTGGGCGACAAGCTGCGCGAGCTGTTCGACTCCGGCGACGTGAACATCCTGTGGTGGGACGACAAGACCCAGCTCATCCAGGCGCTGTACCGCTACGAACACAACCGCCCGCTGCCGCTGCTGCCGGCGCGGCCGCTGAAGCCGGGCGAGCCGATGGAGCGGATCATCCGAACCCGCGAGGCCGGCGTGGCGAACACGCGCGAGGAGCAGACCCGGGCCGGACTCCAGCCGACGCCGGGCACCGACTGGGCGCATTCGCTCGCCGCGGTGCCGATCATCGGCAGCGACCGCGTGCTGGGCCTAATCGGCCTGCAGGACCATGAGCGCGAATACGCCTTCGGCAGCCACCAGATCCGGCTGCTCGAGACAGTGGCCGCCAGCATGGGCGTGGCGCTGGAGAACGCCCGGCTGTTCGACGAGACGCATGAGGCGCTGGAGCGCCAGACCGCAACCTCCGAGGTGCTGAAGATCATCAGCGGCTCGCCCACCGACGTCCAGCCGGTGCTCGACACGGTGGCTGAGCGTGCCGGCCTGCTGTGCCGGGCCGAAGGCAGCCGGGTGTGGTTGGCGATCGGCGACCGTCTTCGCGCGATGACGAGCTACGGGCCCGCGTACGGCACCCGAGCGGTCGGCGCGGAACTGCCGTTGCGCCGCAGCTCGATCGGCGGACGCGCGTTCCTGGAGCGCCGCTGCGTGCATGTCGAAGACGTCGTGCCTTTGCTCGACAGCGAATATCCGGACGTGCGCGATCTCCAGGCACGCAACGGCTTTCGCACGGTGCTGGCCGTGCCCATGCTTCGCGACGGCCGATCGATCGGCGTGATCGTCCTGCTGCGCAACCAGCCGCACCCCTTCACGCCGGCGGAGATCGGGCTGGTGCAGACCTTCGCCGACCAGGCGGTCATCGCGATCGAGAACGTACGCCTTTTCAACGAAACCAGGGAGGCGCTGGAGCAGCAGAAGGCCACCACCGACGTGCTCCAGGTCATCAGCGGTTCCATGGAGGATGCGCAGCCCGTGTTCGACAAGATCCTGGAGAGCTGCCAGCGCCTGTTCTCCGGCTCGCAGATGGGCATCTCGCTGATCGGCAACGATGGCCTGGTCCACCTGGGCGCGCACCGGGGCTCTGCCCGCGCCGTGCTCGAGCGGTACTATCCGCGGCCGATCGATCACACGCCCTTCGGCCCTGCCACGGGAGCTTTCGAATTTCTTCACATTCCCGATGCGCTTGCCGCACCGTCGCTGCCCTCCTTCATGCGCCTGATGGCCGAGCAGGTGGGCAGCTACGCGATCATGGTTGCCCCGCTGATCTGGGAGGGCCGCAGCATCGGCTCGATCCACGTCACCCGCCAGCCCCCGGGGCCGTTCGACGGCAAGGAGATCAAGCTGCTAAAGACCTTTGCCGACCAGGCCGTGATCGCGATCCAGAACGCGCGCATGTTCGCCGAAACCAAGGAAGCGCGGGCCGCTGCCGAGGCCGCCAATGAAGCCAAGAGCGCCTTCCTGGCCACCATGAGCCACGAGATCCGCACGCCGATGAACGCGGTGATCGGCATGAGCGGGCTGCTGCTCGACACCCGGCTCGACGCCGAGCAGCAGGACTACGTCGAGACCATCCGCGATTCGGGCGACGCGCTGCTGACCATCATCAACGACATCCTGGACTACTCGAAGATCGAGGCAGGGCGCATGGACATCGAGTCGCAACCCTTCGACCTGCGCGACTGCGTGGAGTCGGCGCTCGACCTGATCAGCACGCGCGCCACCGAGAAGGAGCTCGACATCGCCTATGTGCTCGAAGGCGACATGCCGGCCGCCGTGAGCGGCGACCTTCCGCGGCTGCGGCAGATCCTGCTGAACCTGCTGAGCAATGCGGTGAAGTTCACGGAGGCCGGCGAGGTGGTGCTGACGGTCAATTCGCAGGCCGGCGCAGGCGGCAAGGTGCGGCTGACCTTCGCCGTGCGCGACACCGGCATCGGCCTGACGCCGGAAGGCATGGGCCGGCTGTTCCAGTCCTTCTCGCAGGCCGACTCGAGCACCACGCGCAAGTACGGCGGCACCGGCCTGGGCCTGGTGATCAGCAAGCGGCTGGCCGAGCTGATGGGCGGCACCATGTGGGCCGAAAGCGGCGGCCCGGGTACCGGCTCGACCTTCTTCTTCACCATCGAAGCGCCGGCGGCACAGCTGCCGCCCAGCCGGCACCGGGACTACGCCGGCATGCAGCCCGAGCTGCAAGGCAAGCGCGTGCTGGTCGTCGACGACAACGCGACCAACCGGCGGGTGCTCTCGCTGCAGGTCGACAAGTGGGGCATGCGGTGGCGCGCCACCGAATCGCCGCTCGAGGCCCTGCGCTGGCTCGGACAAGGCGAAGACTTCGATGTCGCGATCCTCGACATGCACATGCCCGAGATGAACGGCGTCGACCTGGCGCGGCGCGTCCGCGCGATCCACGGCACGCTGCCGCTGGTGCTGTTCAGTTCGCTGGGCCGGCGCGAGGCGGGCGAGACCGAATCGCTGTTCGGCGCCTCTCTCTCCAAGCCGATCCGGCAGTCGCACCTGTTCGACACCCTGGCGGGCCTGCTGTCGCACGATTCGACCGCCCGGCCGGAGGCCGCTGCGGCGCACAAGCCGCAGATCGATCCCGCGATGGCGGCACGCCATCCGCTGCGCATCCTGCTGGCCGAAGACAACGCGGTGAACCAGAAGCTTGCGCTGCGCCTGCTGCAGCAGATGGGCTACCGGGCCGACCTCGCCGCCAACGGCATCGAGGCCGTGGAGTCGGTGCAGCGCCAGCGCTACGACGTGGTGCTGATGGACGTGCAGATGCCCGAGCTCGACGGGCTCGACGCCACGCGGCAGATCTGCACGCTGCTGCCGGCACCGGCCCAGCGGCCGCGCATCGTGGCAATGACCGCCAACGCCATGCAGGGCGACCGCGAGATGTGCATGGCGGCCGGCATGGACGACTACCTGACCAAGCCGATCCGGGTCGACCGGCTGGTCGAGACACTGAACAGCGTACCTGCACGAAAGGACCGAGTGACATGAGCGATGCGACGATCGACCGGGCGACCTATGCGGAACTTCAGGACACCGCGGGCGCCGAATTCGTGCGGGAGCTGGTGCAGACCTTCCTGGAGGAGGCCCCGGTCATGTTGAAGGAGCTTCAGGGTGCGCTCGCCGCGGGCGACGTCGACGCCTTTCGCCGCACGGCGCATTCGCTGAAGTCCAACAGCCTCACCTTCGGCGCGCTGGCGCTCGGCGCGATGGCCCGCGAACTGGAGCTGGGAGGCCTCGAGGCGGCGCGGCGACCGAAAGCGCTCGACGCGCTGGCGGCAGAGTACGGGAGGGTGGCAGAGACCCTCGCGGAGCTCAGTCGTGACTGAGCTTCAACCCCCGCAGGCGCGCCTGCTGGTCGCCGACGACAGCAAGGTCAACCGCCTGCTGCTGGCCCGCAGCCTCGAGCTGCAGGGCCACAGCGTCGAATGTGCCGAGAACGGACGGGTCGCCCTCGAGCTGCTGCGGCGCGACACCTTCGACCTGCTGCTGCTCGACATCGAGATGCCCGAGATGGATGGGTTCCAGGTGCTGGAGCAACTCACCGGGACCCCGAAGTTGCGCGACCTCCCGGTGATCGTGACCTCGTCGCTCGAGGGCATGGCCAACATCGTTCGCTGCATCGAACTCGGCGCCGAGGACTACCTGCACAAGCCGGTCAATGCGGTGCTGCTGAAGGCGCGCATCGGCGCCAGCCTCGAGAAGAAGCGCCTGCGCGACCAGCAGAAGGAGCTGGTGCGCCGCTTCGCCACCTCCGAGGTGGCGCAGGACCTGGAGCAATCCGGCTTTGCGCTCGGCGGGCGGCATCTGCGGGGAACGGTGATGTTCTCCGACATCCGCGGCTTCACCGCGCTGGTCGAATCGCAGCCGCCCGAGGAGACCATCGCGCTGCTGAACGCCTACTACGCGCTGATGTTCGACGCCATCAACGGCCATGGCGGCGTGGTCAACCAGATGATCGGCGACGGGCTGATGGCCATCTTCGGCGCCCCGCTGCCGCTGGCCGACCACGCCGTGGCCGCCGTCCGCGCGGCGCTCGACATGGTCGAGAAGGTCGAGTTCCTGAACGCCGAGCGCGCCGCGCTCGGCAAGCGGTCGATCCGCATCGGCGTCGGCATCGCCACCGGCGACATGGTGGCCGGCTACACCGGCACGCGACAGCGCGCAACCTACACCTGCATCGGCGACACGGTGAACCTCGCCGCCCGGCTCGAGGAGCACACCAAGCTGGCGCGGCGGACGATCCTGGTCGACCCGGCGACCTGCGTCGCGCTGGCCGGTCGCATCCCGGTCGAGCTGCTGGGCCCGGTGTCGCTCCGGGGCAAGGCGATGCCGGTCGATGTGTCTGCGGTTTCCAGCCGCACCTAGCGGAACCTGGAAGCCGCCGCCTCAGAGCCGCCGCGCCTGCGTCGGCTGGCGCGACCAGTAGAGCCCATCGAGGCGATCGAGCCGCACCTCGCCGCCGCTCGACGGCGCGTGCACGAAGCGCCCCTCCCCGACATAGATGCCAGCATGCGACGGCGTGGAGGCGCCGAACAGCACCAGGTCGCCCGAGCGGATGTCGGAAACAGCCACCGGCCGGCCGAAGCCGACCATCCGCGCCACCGTGCGCGGCGTCGCCTGGCCCACGCTCTTGCGATAGACGTAGCCGATCAGCCCGCTGCAATCGAAACCACCCTCGGGCGTATTGCCGCCATAGCGATAGGGCGTGCCGACCAGGCCGAGCGCATGGATCGCGACATCGTTCGACTGCTCGGCCGAGAGCGACCCGATGCTCCCGGCCGGCATCGGCGCCGGCGGGCTCGCGCAGCCCGATGCCAGCAGGCAGGCACCTGTGGAGAGCAGCAGCAGGAACCCGACCTTGCGGCGGGTGAACGCGGGAACGCCGGAATCGATGCTGTCGATCATGGCGATGATGTTCGCACGCCCGGGTGGTACCCCAGACGAACCGAGTCCATGTTCACCCGGCTTTCGAAGCAGAATCCACATTTCTCAAGTCGGACCCGCAGAGGAGGGACTCAATGGAACTGGAAGAAGTCAACGAACGACTCCGTGCGCTCGAATTGCGGGCCGTCGCCCAGACCGCGGCGATCGCGGTTCTGCTCCAGGAGCAGCCCAATGCATCGGCCAAGCTGCACATGGTCGCCGAGCACCTCGTCGATGCCCCCCCGATCCCGATGTCCGACGCCGACCTGGTCAAGGTCGCAGCGTACATCCAAGCGATGCTCGGGGGTCCCTGGATCGACTGACAGCAGCAGACGGCGAAAAGCCGGGCCTTGCTCTCGCAGGGCCCGGCCTTTCAGAGGGTCGGGGCTTAGAGTGCGAGCCCGTTGCCGCGTGCTGCGGCACGCGCTTCGGCCCTGACGCTCGCGCGATCCACCGTGCTGGCCAGGATCGGGGCGGCCTTCGCCGAAGCACCTTCCGCGTACGGGTTCTCGCTGTGGGCGGCAACGACGGCTTGCGAACGAACGGTGGCGCGGTCGGCCACGCTGGCCACGGCCTGCGCGACGCCGGCCGAAGCGCCTTCGGCGTAAGGGTTCTCGCTGCGTGCGGCAACCACGGCCTGGCCCTTGACGTCGGCACGGCTGTTGGCCGACACCGGCGCATGCACGCCTTCATAGGTTTCGGCGTGAACGCCGGCGGCGGCAATGATCGCGAGGGCGAAACCGGAGAGGAGCTTGGATGCGGTGTTCAAGATGTTTTCCTTCAAATGATTTGGATGACGTCGGACCGGTCTTGGGTGGGTCGCCGCCGGCTTGGCGGCCACCTCGCTCGGGGGCCCTGTCCACCCAGATCAGCTTGTCGGCTGGTCTGTGGGAATGAAGTTTGCGCCGAAAACTAGGTAGAAACCCGCATCTCTCTGAATCGCGGCGTTTCAATGGCAGAAACAATCGAGGACGACACTAGCCTTCCGCCGCGTCGGCAAACCGGCGGCAGGGTCTCGCGGAACAGCAGCCGGAAGCCGGCCCCGCTCGGCGGATGGGGCTCGGAATGGATGCTGACGTCGACGTCGTCACGATCGAAGCCGGCCGGCTTGTGCGAAGTGGTGATCTGCACGTCGATCCGCGGATGCAGCGCATGGAAGCGCGCCAGCCGCGGGATCAGCCAGAGGATCGCGAAGGTGGGCGGCACCTTGATTCGCAGCAGCCACTCGTCCGTGCTCTGCTGCAGTTGGCGTGTGCGAGGAGATGGGCGATGCGGTGGTGGCTGCGCTGGACGGGAAGCAGGTCGAGGCCTGAACAAGGCGATCGGCCGGGTCCGGGCCTGAAGTCAAGTCGCACCGTTCCTCGCCTGCAGCCAGCGTGGTTATGTTCCAGGGACCCGACAGGATCCTAGGGTTTACCCCAGAATCGACCTCCCATGACGAACGAAGTGCTTTCATGCTGATCCTCTTGATGGTTCTTGCCGCAGCCGGCGCCCTGGTCTTCCACGGCGTCCGGACATCGAAAGAGGTCGACGAGTCGAACTGACCTGCTTCAGGCCGGGCTCGAGAGCACGACGACGCCATCGGCGGCCCGCACGCCCCGGCCCGCCGGCAGCACGAAGACCGGATTGATCTCCGCCTCGACCAGGCGCTCGCCCAGTTGCGCCGTCATCCGGGAAAAAGCCACGATCGCCGAGACCAGGGCCTCGACGTCGGCCTTCGGGCGGCCGCGGAAGCCGTCGAGCAGCGGCCAGGTCTTGAGGGCGTGCACCATCTCGAGGGCCTCCTCGCGGCTCAGCCCCCCCGCCATCGGGAGCAGCCGCAGGGTGGTGTCCTTGAACAGTTCGGCCGTGACACCGCCCATGCCCAGCAGGATGGCGGTGCCCAGTGCATCGCGGTGCATGCCCAGGATGAGTTCTGTGCCGCCGGAGACCATCTCCTGAACCAGGAAGCGCTCGGGCACGATGCCGGTCCTGGCTTCCACTTCGGCCTGCATGGCCGTCAGGCGCGCCCCCACCCGATCGGGCCCGAGGTCGACGGCGACACCGCCGACGTCGCTCTTGTGCGTGATCCGGCCCGACAGCACCTTGAGCACCACGCGGCCGCCCAGCGCCTGCGCGGCGTCTTCGGCCTCCCCCGGCGTACCGACGACCGTTTCCCCCGCGCAGGGGATACCGAAGCGCGCGAACAGTTTCTTCGCCTGGGCCTCGTCGAGCGATCCGGCCGGCAGGTCGGAGATCGACACCGGGGCGCCCAGCACCGAGGCCTCATGCGCCCGCCACCGGGTGGCTTCCAGCATTCCGGCCAATGCAACGGTGCAGCTCTCGGCCGCCGAGAAGGCCGGCACACCGCGCTGCGTCAGCAACGCCGCGACCTCCGGCGCATGCGGACTGACATAGGCGATGACGGGCTTGTCGCTGCCGGCCAGGCAATCCTGGATGGCACCGGCCATCAGTTCGGGCAATGCAAGACCCGACGAACCGACGATGATCGCCAGCGCGTCATAGCTCGGGCTGTCGAGCAGTGCGCGGATGGCACCGCGCAGCAGGTCGGGCTTGAGTCCGGCCAAGGTCACGTCGATCGGGTTGCGGTCGAGGGCCGCGTGGTCGCCGGTCTGCAGGGCGCGCAGGCGCGCGGCGGTCTCGGCGTCGGGCGGGGGCGTGTCGAAACCGGACACGCCCAGGCTGTCGGACACCAGCGTCCCGGCACCGCCGGTCGACGTGAGGATGGCGACACGCTTGCCGCGCAGCACCCGGCCGGTCGAAAGTGCCGCAGGGATGTCGAGCAGGTCGCCGAAGGTCTGGGCGCGGATCACGCCCACCTGCTTGAACAACGCGTCGTACATGCGGTCGGCACCGGCCAATGCGCCGGTGTGCGAAACGGCCGCCTTGGCGCCCGCTTCGGAGCGCCCGATCTTGAACGCCACCACGGGCTTTCCCGCGCGCGCTGCCTTCAGCGCGGCGGCACGGAACTTCTCGGGATTGCGCACGCTTTCGACGTAGAGGGCAATGACCTTGGTCGCCTCGTCATCGACCAGATGGTCGATGAAATCGGCCAGTTCGAGATCGACCTCGTTGCTGGTCGAGATCAGCTTCGAAAGCCCGATGCCGCGCGGCGCCGCGCGCGAGAGCAGCGCGCCGAGGATGCCGCCGCTTTGCGACACCACGCCGATCGAGCCGACCGGGAAGTGATCCATCTCCAGCGCACCGCTCGCCGAAAGCACGATGCGATCCGTCAGATTGACCAGACCGATGGTGTTGGGGCCGAGAATGCGCATCCGCCCTGCAGCCTCGACGAGCTGCGCCTGGCGACGCGCACCCTCCTCGCCGGTCTCGGTATAGCCGCTGGCCAGCACGATGGCCGCGGCGGTGCCTCGCGCAGCGAGCTCCTGCACGGCCAGATGGGCGCGCTCGGCGCCGAGCAGGACGATGCCCACGTCCGGCACCGATGGAAGCGAGGCGATGCCGGGGTAGCAGCGCAGGCCGTCGATGCTGTCGGCGCGCGGATTGACCGGATAGATGTCTCCGCTGAACCCATGCTTGCGGAGGTAGGCGACCGGGCGGCCGGCGGTCTTGCTCGCATCGGCCGAGGCGCCGATGACCGCCACGCTGCGGGGCTTGAGGAGGCGTGAGATGGCGTCCATGGCGTGCTTACTCCCGGCCCGCGCGCGATGCGCTCGGGTCTGCGCTCTTCGCCAGGAAGGCCATCACCGACTCGCGATGCTCGCTGCTCGTGTAGCAGATGCCTTGTGCCTGGCTGCCCTGCGCGAACACCTGCTCAGGCGGCAGCTCGAAGCTCTGGTTGAGGATGGTCTTGCCCAGCGCCAAGGCGGTGGCCGACCCTTTGCTCAACTCGGCGGCCCATGCCCGGGCGTCGGCCACCAGGCTCTCGGCGGGCGCCTTGCGGTCGACGATGCCCAGCCGCAGCGCCTCGTCGGCCTCCACCTTGCGCCCCGTGAAGATCAGCTCCTTGGCCTTGGCGAGCCCGACACGGCGCGGCAGGAAATACATGCCGCCGCCGTCCGGCACGATGCCGCGATGGATGTAGGACCAGCTGAAGCTCGCCGCGTCGCTCGCGATGATGAAGTCACAGGCCAGCGCGGTGTCGGCACCCAGCCCCGACGCGGCGCCGTTGACGGCCGCGATGGTCGGCTTCGGCAGGGTGTGCAGCAAGGACTGCGCATAGTGCACGCGCTGCTGGCGGTGCCAGCCGTTGAAGGCAATCTCGCCGGCCGGTGCGCTCATGCGCCGCTCCATGCCGGCGACATCGCCGCCGGCGCAGAAGCCCTTGCCGCTGCCGGTGAGGACCAGCGCCCGGATCGCCTTGTCGGCCGTGACGCGTTCGAGGGCGGCAATGAACTCGGTGCGCATGGCGTCGCTCATCGCGTTGCGCTTGTCGGGTCGGTTCAGCAGCAGCGTGGCGACACCGTCGCGCACGCTCAGTTCAATCAGTCCGGTTGTCATCTCGATGCTCTCCGTTCAATCGGTGGTGATGTGGTTTTCCTTGACGACCTTGCGCCAGCGCGCCTCCTCGCCCTTGGCATATCTGTCGAAGTCCTGCGGCGAGCCGCCGTCGATGACAAGGCCCTCGCCTTCCACGCGCTTGCGGAAGGACTCCGTCCGAACGGCCTTCCTGGCCGCGGCGTTCAGGCGCGCAATGACGTCGGGCGGCGTGCCTGCGGGCACGTACAGGCCGTACCAGCTGTCGGCGACATAGCCCGACACGCCGGCTTCGGCGATCGTGGGAACCTTGGCCAGCGCGGGACTGGGCGATCGCGTGGCGGTGGTGACGGCCAGTGCGCGCAGCTTGCCGCTGTCGATGAACGTGCCGACCGCGGCCGCCGTCGCGAACATCATGTCGACCTGGCCGCCCAGCACGTCCGTGATCGCCGGCCCGGCACCCTTGTAGGGGATGTGGGTGATGTCCGTCTTCGTGAGGTTCTTGAACAGTTCGCCGGCCAGGTGCGCCGACGTGCCGGCCCCTTGCGAGGCAAAGGACAACTTGCCCGGACTGGCCTTCGCCGCATCGATCACGTCCTTGACCGACCCGAGGGGGCTGTCGGCACGCACCACGAGCACGTTCGGCGAAACCCCGACCAGCATGACCGGCGCGAACGCCTTCTCGTGCTTGTAGGGCAGCTTGCCTTGAATGCTCGGGTTGACCACATGTGCGACGGTGGCCATCACGAGCGTGTAGCCATCCGGCGGGCTCTTGGCCACCGCGTCCGTTCCGATGATCGTGCCGGCGCCGGGCTTGTTGTCGATGATGACCGGTTGACCGAGTTCCTGGCTCATGGCGATGCCCATGGTCCTGGCCACCAGGTCGGTGCCGCCGCCCGGGGCGAAGGGCACGACGATCTTGATCGGCTTGTCCGGAAACGCGGCGATGGCGGGGGTTAAGAAGATGCCGCTGGTCGCACAAGCCAGCAAGAAGTGGACGGCCAACCTGGCGCGCGCCAGGGTGTGGATGAATTGCATGGATTTGTCTCCGGGTTGCAGGAGGAAGGCGAGAGGCGGGTCGAAGCGGCGGTGCTGCTCTTCTCAACGACAAGCCGAGCTTAGGGAAACAAGCGCTGAAGGGCAGCCCCCTATTTCCATCCAGTGGAATTGGCTGTCAGGCTCGCATCGCCCGTACCGCCACCGCAACCCCATGCCTTCCGAGCCCTTCCAGGGGCGCCCCGCCAGGAAATCTCCCGGATCTGGCGTCGCCGTCGCCTGAATCCGCTCTCCGGCTAGGCCCCCTGGGTGGACTCCTCCGAATCAACGTCCTGAATACACGCGTTGCGCAGCGGTCCAGGGCATTGCTCGCGAAAATCCATGAAACCGAGTGCACTGCCCGCCAGCGTGAACACCAGCAGCAAAACCCAGGCTGCGAGCGCCACCGTGCTGCGGGCCCTGGAACGCGTCCGCGCCAGATAGCCCAGCCACCGCTCTTCCCCAGGCGATGCGGAGCCCTCCAGCCTAGTCAGGTAGCTTCGGAGACGGGCCATTCGAGCGTGGACGGCCCAGGCCTTCAAGCCGCCATAGGCCGGGACAAGGATCGGGACCCCCCACACGAGCCCCTGGTAGCCGACAAAATCCCCCGCACCCCTGACCAGCCAGGCGAAGAGGGCCGCCACGGCCAGGACGCAGGCCAGCTCGAGGCGCGCGAGTTCCGCCGTCGCGCCCTGCACTTCCTTGCGCAGTGCGATGTACTCTTCTTTTGGCAGCCATGCGTCGGCCATGTTCACTCCTCCATCTTTGCGGGTGGCAGCCATGGGTGCCGCGGGATGGGCATCCCCGTACCAGCCGCCTGCCGGCATGCATTGTGGAGCGAACGGGCCGCTTCTATTGAGCGGAGGCGACCGAGGCCGTGCCTCCGGTCAGCAATGCGAACGCCTCGGAGCTGGCGCCGACCGACGTGGCCGCTTCGACCAGGCGCAATTCACCCTTTGCAGCCTCACCGCTGACGATGCCCGCCGAGGACGCCAGGATGACGGCGCCGGCCAAGATGAAGTTCCATGTCGTGTTCATTGATGCCTCTCTGAGGCGATAGTTTGAGCCCGATCGCCCGGGAAAAAACGACGCGAAAGGAACTGCAGTGTTCGTCAGCCAGAAACAATGGCATGGTCACGGCCATCTGGGTGGCTCGGACGGAAGCGCCTCCATCCTGTGGCGAGGGAAAGGAATCACGTGAGCACCCAATCAGGCAGCGCCAGGCTTCGTCAACTACCGCCGGGTATCTGGTTGCTCGGCTTCGTCAGCATGTTGATGGACGTCTCCTCGGAAATGATCCACAGCCTGCTGCCGATGTTCATGCTGACCACTCTGGGCGCGAGTGCGTTCGCGATCGGCCTCATCGAGGGCCTGGCGGAGGCCACGGCGCTGATCGTCAGGATCTTCTCCGGGACCCTGAGCGACTATCTGGGCAGGCGCAAGGGCCTGGCCGTTCTCGGCTACGCGCTGGGCGCGCTCACCAAACCCCTGTTCGCCCTGGCCCCTTCGATCGGCATCGTGCTGACAGCGCGGCTCCTGGATCGAGTCGGCAAGGGAATCCGCGGCGCGCCTCGGGATGCCCTGGTGGCCGACCTGGCGCCGCCGCAGCTGCGCGGCGCCGCCTTCGGCCTGCGCCAGTCGCTCGATACCGTCGGCGCCTTCCTGGGCCCCTTGCTGGCCGTGGGCCTGATGCTGCTGTGGGCCGACGATTTCCGGGCGGTCTTCTGGGTTGCAGCCATCCCGGGCGTGCTGGCCGTCGCCCTGCTGATCTTCGGCCTGCGAGAGCCGGACCGGCATCGGGCCGGGCCCCGGACCCATCCGATCCGTCGCCAGAACCTGGAGCGGCTTGGCCGCGCCTACTGGTGGGTGGTCGGCATCGGCGCAGTGTTCGCGTTGGCCAGGTTCAGCGAGGCCTTCCTGGTGCTGCGCGCGCAGCAAGGCGGCATTCCGACAGCCCTGGTGCCACTCGTGATGGTGGCCATGAACCTGGTCTATGCGCTGTCGGCCTATCCGTTCGGAAAGCTCTCGGACCGCACGAGCCACACCAGGCTGCTGGCCCTCGGACTCGCCGTCCTGGTCGCCGCCGATCTGGTCCTTGCCTGGGGCAGTCACTGGGGCGGCGTCCTGATCGGGGTCGCCTTGTGGGGCATCCACATGGGCCTCACGCAAGGCCTGCTGGCCGCGATGGTCGCAGACACCGCGCCCGCCGACCTGCGCGGCACCGCCTACGGATTCTTCAACCTGGTCGGCGGTGTGGCCATGCTGATCGCCAGCGTCCTGGCCGGACTGCTGTGGGATCGACTCGGGGCGTCCGTCACGTTCTACGCCGGCGCCGGCTTCAGCCTGGTGGCGCTGGTCGGGCTGGCCTTGCGGGGCGCCAAGCCCCGACCCATCGCGGGCGGAGAAAAAACCATCGACCGGGATTGACTGCTCCCAGCCCATCCCGGCGCGGTCGCCAGGCTCAGCCCTTGGGTGCGGGATAGGCCAGCTGACCTGCCTTGCCCATCATTTCCACGGTCTCGGCGACGGTGTAGAGCTGCGAGGTCTTGAGCAGGCGAATATGGCCGGCGAGCTCGACGGCGATGATGGCCGTGGCGGCCACCTTGGCGTCCGGCGCCTCGTAGATGATGAAGCCGTCGTAGTCGCCCGCCATGTAGTACATGCTGAGCAGTTTCCCACCCAGCTTTTCCAACAGCGCCTTGACCGGAACGCTGCGGTCTTCAGGGTGCTTGGCGAGTTTCTGCCAGCCTTCCGTGTTGTAGCTGAAACTGGTCATAAAGATAGGCATGTGTGTCTCCATCTCGTTGAGATTGAGGCGGGCCGCATGCAGGCGGAATTGCCCGAAAAAGCACCGCCTCGCGGCGTGTCCCTGCGGGACGCCTCACGCTAGCCCCCGGTCAGGCCTGGGCCCTTGATGCAGATCAACCGGCGTGCGACGCCAGATGTTCGCGCACCGCGGCCACGTGATTGCCGACCTTGAAGATGGCGTCCCGCAGCTTCGCCTCGGTGCATCGAAATTCCTTGCACCAGTACTGCAACTCCACGGGGTCGTCGTCGAGGATCCGACCGGGATCCAGTGGTTTGAAATTGTCAAGGTCGTCAGGCATGCGCTCACCTCCGAATCAACGCTCCCCCCGCTTCCCCTCACTCTTGCCCACGCGTGTCCTCGTGTTCCTGGACCCACCTGATCGCCTGCTGCTCGGCTTGGCGCAGTGCTTCTGCCTCGGTCGCGTAGGCCTCGGTATCGCGCGGCAATTCCGTCTGCCGCCCGGAAGCCGTGCCGATGCACATGACCTCCGGCAGGAACATGCCGCGCCCATCGGGCCGGGCGGCGCAACTGAAGGTCCAGCCTCGGTACGCGAAGGGCTGCAATTGACCGCGATCTGGAGCATTCATTCAACCCCCTTGCCACCGGAGCCAGAATGGATCGATCGTAAGAGCGGGCTTCAATCCACGTTTGACCTGGATCAAGTTTCACCGCGGGAAAGGGGCCATCGGCAAGCCGGCTACTGGTTCGCTTGCAGCATGGCCGCCATCTTCTGGTGGATCAGGTTGACCGCCTTCAGCGGACGAAGCATCACCTTGAACTCGGTGATCTTGCCTTCCTCGTTCCACTTGATCATGTCGACTCCATTGACGCGGATGCCGTCCAGCTCGAGCTCGAACTCGAGAACCGCGTCTCGATCGCTCGTCAGTTCCCGGACATAGCGAAAAGTCGGATTGAAGAAGACCTGGAACGCGGCAGCGAGGTAGGTCTTCGTGATGGCTTTTCCGACTTGAGGTGTGTGTACCACCGGGGAATGGAAGACCGCCTCTTCCGCCAGAAGCATGTCGAGACCTCGCACATTGCGCTCCTTGACGAGCTGGTGCCAGATCGCAATGGGGGTGGACGACATGGAGTTGCTCCTGAAAATGAACGAGGCATCTGCCTGACGCAGCGACTCTGCCTTGGGTTGGCCTGAAAAACAAGCCGCGGGCAGCGGACTCCATGGGCCCAGGCGGCGGCCCGCGGTGTCAGGCCCTCAAGGCAGGCGCCGGGCGCGATCCCCGCGACCCAGGCGCAGCGCGCGCACGCGGCACCCAGGCTTCAGAGCTTGTCCTTGACGAAGCCGGCCGCATTCTCGTCCGCAGAGGGGCTGCCCTCGTCCGAATGGGGGTTGGCCGGGTCGCCATCGGTCGGAAACTCCGGCTCCACGGGAAGCTGCGCGGGATCGTCCTCGGAGGGGACTTTGGGAGTGGTCATGGAATGGTTCCTTGGGCTTCGAGCCAGCTCCCATTGTGAGCCGCCGGCTGCAGGAAATACAGACGAGAAGCCGATGTGCCAGGCGCCGCCGCGGTCTTGATCGATGTGCGCAAGACTTGTCGAATGGAGCGATGCAGCGCGTCGATGAGGTGCGGGGGGCGCGGAGGCGGAGGAATTGCATCGCATACGATCGCCCCCATGACGCCATCCACCCCGGCCGAGCCGGACTCCCGCCGCTACGGCCGCCCCGATTCCGGATGGCGGCTCAGGATGTACATTGTGATCTTCGAGGCCGACACCCGCGCCGGCCGGGCGTTCGACCTGGCGTTGATCGCGGTCATCCTGGCCAGCGTGGCGGTGGTGGTTCTCGACAGCATGGCCTCCGTGCATGGCCGCTTCGCGACTCTGTTCAACGTCCTCGAATGGCTCTTCACGATCGCCTTCACGATCGAGTACCTCTGCCGCCTGGCCTGCGTGCGGCGGCCGATTCGCTATGCGAGAAGCGTCCTGGGGATCATCGACCTGCTGGCGCTGCTGCCGACCTATGTCGCCATCGTCGTGCCGGGCCTGCATGCGCTGATCGACGTCCGGGTGCTGCGGCTGCTGCGCATGTTCCGGATCCTGAAGCTCACCGCCTACGTGGAAGAGTTCGGCGCCCTGGGGCAGGCGCTCGCCGCATCGCGCCGCAAGATCCTGGTCTTCATGAGTTTCGTGATGCTGGTGGTCGTTATCATGGGCACGCTGATGTATGTGGTCGAGGGGCCATCGCACGGCTACACGAGCATCCCGGTGGGCATCTACTGGGCGATCACGACCATGACCACGGTGGGCTTCGGCGACATCACGCCGCATACGGACCTCGGCCGCGTGATCGCGTCGGCCATGATGCTGCTGGGTTGGGGCACGCTGGCCGTGCCGACCGGCATCGTGAGCGCGGAGTTCACCACGAGCCGCATGCGCAGGCCGACCACGCGCACCTGCCACGAATGCCTGAGCGAAGGCCATGCGCCCAGCGCGCGCTTCTGCAGCGACTGCGGCGCGAAGCTGCCGCGCTGGCATCACGATGCGGCGGATGCGGCCGAAGGCCGGTAGAACCGTTCAGGCAGGACGCGCCGCATCGGCCTTGCGCACTTTGTCGACTTCTTCCATGGGGAGCATTTTTATTCGTGTCTCGGCGTTCCATAAGGAATGCGTTTGCTCGATTGCCCGAATGGGGGCGGCGATCCGCAAAAAAAATCCCACGGGTCCGGCCTAGACTGGGTGCCGGCCAAAGAGCCATTCACGAAAGTCGAAACGTTGAGCTCCTTCGAATCCGAAACCCATCTCGTACGCGCCGGGCGCAACCCGTCCACGATCCTTGCGAGCACGCTCGATCGAACGCAGCGCCACCTCTAAACTCGCGTTTTCGGTTCCCTTCGTCTTGCCTGGATTGATCATGAAGCTGCGTTTGAATCAACTGTTCCTGGGCCTGGTGGCCTGCCTGACCCTGTCGCCGCTCATGGCGCAAACCGACAGCAAGCCGCTGCGCATCGTCGTGCCGTTCGCGCCGGGTGGCGCGCAGGACGTCATCGCCCGCTACCTCGGCGCCAAGCTGAACGGCAAGCTGGGCACCACGGTCATCGTCGACAACAAGGCAGGCGCGGGCGGCATCGTGGCTGCCGATGCCGTGGCCAAGGCAACCGACGGCGCCACGGTGCTGATGGCCACCGGTGGCGCCATCACGGTGGCGCCGCAACTGCAGTCCAAGCTGCCCTACGACCCCCGGCGCGACCTGGTCCCGGTGGCGTTGATCGCAGACACGCCCATGACCGTGGCGGTGCGCTCCGACAGTGCCTACAAGACGCTGGCCGACGTGCTGCGCGACGCGAAGGCACGCCCCGGGCAGGTGAGCTACGCCTCGACGGGCAACGGCACGGTGTCGCATCTCACCGGCGCCTTGCTGGGCCAGGCTGCCGGCGTCACGCTGCTGCACGTCCCCTACCGCGGCGCCTCCCCTGCGCTGACCGATCTGATGGGTGGGCAGGTTTCGATGATCGTCACCAGCGCCGCGTCGATCGACCCGATGGTTCAGAGCGGCAAGGCCCGCGTGCTCGGCACGTTCTCGAAAGCGCACCTGCCCGCGCTCGGCAATCCGCCGACCGTGGGCGAAGCCGGCAAGTTGCGCGGAATGGAGGTGCCGATCTGGGTCGGCGTGATGGCGCCTGCCCGCATGCCGGCCGATCAGGTGAAGAAGCTGTCTGCCGCACTGCTCGAGGTGTGCCAGTTGCCCGAGACGAAACAGCACTTTGCGCAGCTGGGCGCCGTCAGCACCTGCGGCGGCAGCGCGGAACTCGACAAGGTCATCGCCGAGGACAGCCAGCGCTGGGCCGACGTCGTCAAGCTCGGCGGTATCAAGGTTGATTGAACAGGCGCAGCGCTACCGTGTCGGCATCGCGGGCGCCGGCGCGGTCGCGCTCGCCAGCGCGGCCTGGCTGATCCGGGCCGGGCACGGCGCCATGCTGTGGTCGCCCGGCGGTGCCGGCACCGAGGCCCTGCGCGCGAACCCGTTGCACACCGAAGGGCTGCTCCAGGGCGCGTTGGCCGTGCCGGTGGCGGACGACCCGGCCCGACTCTGCCGGGACAGCGACGTGCTGCTGGTCGCCGTACCGGCCAATGGCCATCGCCGCGTGATGGATGCGCTGCTGCCATGGCTGCGCGACGGCCAGGTGGTGATCGTCAGCTCGATGGCCTCGCTGTCGGCCCTCTACCTGCATGAAAGCGCCCTGCGTGCCGGCAAGCGGGTGACGGTGGCCAGCTTCAGCACCACGGTGCTGACCGCGCGCCGCGCATCGGCCGGCCATGTGCGGATCATGATGCGGCGCAGCGCGGTGGGCGTGTCGGCGCTGCCGCAGGCGCAGACGGATGCGGCGGTGGCGTTGTGCACTGCGCTGTTCGGCGACGGCTTCTCGGGCCAGGCGAATGCGCTGGCCAGCGCGCTCTCCAACGTCAACCCGGGCACCCACGTGCCGCTGGCGTTGTTCAACTGGACCCGCATCGAACGCGCCGAGTCCTGGCCGCAGTACCACTGCCTCACGCCCGGCGTGGCGCGGGTGATCGAGGCGCTGGACGCCGAGCGGCGCGCACTGGCCGATGCTTTCGGCATCGAGGTCGGCAGCGTCGAGGCGCATTTCGCGCGCTCGTTCGGCACCACCGCCACGCGGCTGCAGGACATCGCGGACGAGCTGCATGCCCAGCGCGGCGGCCCGCCCGGGCCGACCCGCCTGGACACGCGCTTCCTGACGGAAGACGTGCCGTACGGACTGGTGTTCCTGCAGGCGCTGGGCCGCCTGGCGGGCGTGCCGATGCCGGCGACCCGCACGATGGTCGACAGCGCTTGCCTGGTGGCCGGCCGCGACCACGTGCAGGACAACGACCTGCTCGAACCGCTCGGCCTCGCGAGCGAAACGGTCGCGGGCCTTCAGGCCCGCCTGCGCTGAGCCGGCGCGCCGGTCAGGCGGCGAAAGCCCCGTAAGCGGCTTCGTCCATCAGCGCATCGAACTGGCCGGGCTCGATCGCGTCGAGCTTGAACACCCAGCCCGCGCCCATCGGGTCGGTGTTGAGCAGGTCGGGCTGGTCGACCAGCACGGCGTTGCATTCGACGATCTCGCCGGTCGTGGGCATGTGCAGGTCGGCGGCCGTCTTGGTCGACTCCACCACGCCGACCGCTGCGCCCTGCGCGTGGCGGCCCAGCGCCGGCAGTTCGACCAGCACGATGTCGCCCAGCGTTTCCTGCGCGTGGCGCGTGATGCCGACAGTCGCCGTCGCGCCGCCCGTTTCCTGCCGCACCCAGAGGTGCTCGGGGGTGTAGCGGATCATGCGCTCACCTCTGGAAAAATGGGCTCGCCCATGTTGAGCATGAGCCGGTTGGCCCAGGCGAAAAGTGCCACGGCATGGATCAGGTCGAGGACTTCCATGTCGGTCAGCCCGGCCTGCTGCAGCGCGCGGACGTGCGCGGCCGAGAGTGCATCGGGCTTCAGCGCGAGATCGGCGGAGAACTTGACGATGGCCTGCTCGCGCGGCGTGGTGCCCGCCGAAAAAGGATCCGCGAACAACTGCGTGATCACGTCGCTGCGCTTGGCCAGCTGCTCGAAGCGCTGGGCATGCACCGACGCGCAGTAGACGCAGCCGTTGAGGCGCGATTCCACCGTGGCACCGAGCTCGCGTTCGGCGCGCGGCATGCCGCCGGGCGCGAACATGATGGCGTTGAAGGCAATCGAGCGCTGCAGCAGCATTTCGGGCTGGTGCGCCAGCAGCAGGAAGTAGGCGGACTGCTTGGCCTGCGGGCTCATTTCCTCGAGCGCGGCAAGCTGCTCGGGGCTCGCGCTCGCCAGGTCGACCGTTTCGAGCCAGGCCTTCCAGCCCAGCACCTCGTTGGTGAAGCCGTTGATGCGGATCGGCGCGCTCATCGCGGCGCTCATTCCGCAGCCCCCGCTTGCGCTATCGCCTGCAGCCCGACGGCCACGCGAATCTGGTACGACAGGAACGCGATCAGCTGGCCCAGCGCGACGATGGCGGGCGTGCTGAGGCCCACGCCCAGGAGCGCGTCGATCGCTGCGCGGTCACCCTCGATCGGGCGGTCGATCAGCTTGGCAGTGAACCCCAGGATCGTCTGCAGGCGCGCATCGGCCTGCACCGCCGCATCGCCGCTGGCCACAGCAGCGACCAGGCCGGCGTCCGCACCTTCGGCCAGCAGGCGGCCGCGGTAGTGCTCGGCCAGGGTGTCGGCCTTCGACAGCCGGCACGCATGCAGCGCCACCAGCAGCCGTTCGATGACGGAGATGCCCTTCACCGCCGGTGAAAACATGCTCTCGTAGCTGCCCTGGGTGGACGCGACGATCTTGGGTCTCTGTCGCCGCAGTGCATAGATGGGGTGATCCGTGGCCAATGGAACGGCCTGGTCGATCACGTCGACCGTCTCTTCTGTAGATGTCATGTCGTGGGTGGATGGGCTGTGGTCTGGAAAAGAAACGGCGCGCGGCGCTCAGCCGGTCACGGTCTGCAGCGGCGCGCGGGCGGATGCGCCGGGCGGTGGCGCCGGCACCCATTCGTCGCCGAGCAGCTCGGGCTCGTCGTAGGCCTCGAGGTTGGCGAAGTGCTGCGCGAAGTCTTCGCGGTAGAACAGGCTGGCGAGGCCGCCGGCAAGGCGCCTGGCGCCGTCGCTGATGTTGGGGATGTCGCCCGACACGGTGCCATGCGACAACGCGGCCGGGTAGCAGAAGCAATGGATGCGGTCGAGGCCCGGGCATGCGCCCGCGGATTTCTCCTGCAGTTCGAAGGCCGGCCCCAGATCGGGCGAGTCGGACAGCTCTTCGTCTTCGTTTCCGGGCGCGGGCTCGAAGCGGTCTTTCCAGGCCCGGATGTGCGGGGCGATGGCGGCGAACTCGGGCCGGCTGAACCAGTCGATGCGGAAACCGGTCGCGACGATCAGGAAGTCGACCTCGAATTCACCCCTGGGTGTCGAGATGGCCAGTGCATCGCCGGCCATCTCGACGCCACGGATCGGGCAGCCGAAGTTGAAGCGCGCGTTGGGGTGGCGCGAGACGCGCTGGGTGCTGCCGCGCGGCGGCGGCACGTTCGCGACGTTGATGTAGTGGCGCAGGCGCCACTTGAGTTCGTCGGGCAGGTCGTAGTGGCCCTGCGTGAGGCCCGGAACGCCGGCGCCCTTGCCCTTGTTGACGCGCGGCAGGTCGTCGCGCCGGATCAGCAGGTCGACGCTGCGTGCACCGGCCTCCAGTGCCGTGGCCGCGCTGTCCATCGACGACGAGCCGGCACCGATCACGCCGACACGCAGGCCGGCGAGGCTGTCGTAGTCCATCTCGTCGGAAGAGTGGGCCCAGCGGGCGCGCGGCAGCCCGCGCACGAAGGCGGGAACCGTCGGGCCGCCCAGGCCGTCGCGGCCCGTGGCCAGCACGACGCGGCGCGCCAGCACCTGGCTGGTGCCGGCGGGCGTCTGCAGGTCGAGGCCCACCATCGCGTCGGCGCGCAGGTGGATGGCCACCACTTGCGTGTCGTTGCGCACATCCACCGCCATCACGCGCCGGTACCAGCGCAGATAGTCCATCCATTGCAGGCGGGGGATCTTGTCCATGGCCGTCCAGGCGTCCAGCCCGAACTGCGCTTCGAACCAGGCGCGGAACGTGAGTGCCGGCAGGCCCATCGCCGGTCCGGTGAGCTCCTTGGGCGAGCGCAGCGTCTCCATGCGCGCAGTGGTGGCCCAGGGGCCTTCGAAGCCGGCGCCCGCACGGTCGAACACCGCGGCGCGGATGCCCAGCTGCGCAAAGCCCACGGCGGCGGCAAGGCCTGACTGTCCGCCGCCGATGATCGCCACGTCGAGCACCGCCTGGCCGTCATGCACGCGGGGCGGCATCCAGTCGCGTGCCGGCCAGCCCAGCCATTCGAGATCTTTGGCAAGACGCCGCTCGAGCGCGGCCAGACCGCCGGGCGAATCCAGCGGAGAACGAGACAAGGAGGAAGAAGTATCTGTTTTCATTTGTGGATGGCGGATTCAGTCCAGGCTGATGTTGGCGGTCCTGGCGACCTCTGCCCACTTCAGCCGGTTGGCATGCACGGTCTGCTTGAACTGGGCCGGCGATTCGATGCGCACGGTGTTGCCCTGGCTTTCGAATCTGGCGCGCAACTCGGGCTGCTCCATCACGGTCCGGATCGCCTTGTTGAGCTTGTCGACGATGGCCGGGTCGGTTCCCCTCGGCGCAAACACGGCGAACCAGATGGCGCTGTCGAAGCCCTGCGTGCCCGGCAGTCCGCTCGATGCGATGGTCGGCACGTCCTTGATGGCCGGCACCGGCTTGACCGTGGTGACGCCGAGCAACCGCACCTTGCCCGAAGCCAGTTGCGGCAGTGCCGTTTGCACCTGGTTCATGATGCAGCAGGTCTCGCCGCGCACCACCGACAGGATGGCTTCGGGCCCGCCCTTGTAGGGCACATGAACCATGCTGAGGCCCAGCCGCGAATTGAATTCAGCGAACGCCATGTGCGTGCCGGCGCCGTTGCCGGTCGATGCGTAGTCGAACTTGCCCGGGTTGGCCTTGATCAGCGCGAAGAATTCCTTGAGCGTCTTCGACGGGACGACATCCGTGTTCACCATCAGCACGTTCGAGACGTCCAGCACCGGGGACACGGGCACGAAGTCGTCTTCCACGTCGAAGGCGAGCTTCTTGTAGATCGCCGCATTGCTGCCGTGCGTGGCGGCCGTGCCGAACACGAGGGTGTAGCCGTCCGGCTTGGCATGCGCGACATATTCACTGGCGAGGTTGCCCGCCGCGCCGGACTTGTAGTCGATGACGACCGGCTGCCCCAGCTGCTTGCCGAGCGGCTCCTGGATGGCGCGCGCCACCACGTCCACCCCGGACCCGGCCGGAAAGCCCATGAGCATCGTGACCGGCCGGGTCGGCCACTCCTCGGCCGATGCCGGCGCGCAGAACGCGATCAGCGACGCCGTGAATAGCAGGAGCAAGGCAGCAAATGGATTCTTGCGGCGTAAGGCGTTCATTCAGGTTCTCGCAAAGTGGACGGAATGCGTGGGTCACGCGCATCAACCATACCGCCATGACGTGCAGTCGCTGTGGAAGTGCGTTCAGTCTAAGCGCCACCGCTGCGCATGTTTTTCTCAAATTTGCACCAAAAAGCCGATGGATAGAAAACAATTGCTCTTCTAGCTGCTTTTGTGGAATTGGATACTCGCGGCGACCGGTCTCGAGCGGCTGGGGGACTACGCCACCGGGTGGAGACGCTGGAGGCCAGGCACGCGCAGGCCGGGGTGCGAAGGCGAAGCAAACTCTCGGCTGGCAGGCAGCGGTGAGAACCACTCAGGTTGCGGACCGGTCGCCGTTTGGCGGCTGCAACTTGGTGGCGATGCCGTAGAGCGCAAGCAGGCCCAGCACGTGCCCGATCGCGACGCCTGCTTCACCCGATTCGATCCGGGCGATCGTCTGGACGTGGACACCCAGTCGGGCGGCAGCTGCGGCCTGGCCGTCGCCGGCACTGGTGCGGGCAAGCCTGGCCGCCGCGCCCATGTCCTTGATCGCCTGGAGGGCGTCGCCACCGATGTCTGCCGAGATGCGCTTGCCTTGAGCCATCCGCGGATTGTCGCTGCACAATCGGCGCGTGCCTCGCACCCTGCCCGACCCGCCACCCAAGCCCTATTGGCTCTACCTCCTGGAATGCGAGGGCGGCCTGTACTACGCGGGGATCGCGCTCGACGTGGAGCAGCGCTTCTTCCAGCATGTCTTCGGACTAGCAGGCTGCTGAAATACTTCGCTTGAAGGTCCCCCGTCAGAGAGCCTGGCGCGTTGTCTTTGCAGACCCACGAAACCACTTCCGATGCGCGGCCCCGATACATTCACCGAAGGTTTGTTCACCATGAGACGGCTGGACGACTTCGTTCCCGCCGACCATCCACTGCGACGTATCCGGGTGATGGTCAACGAGGCGCTGGCCAAGATGGACGAGTTGTTCTCGCGGATGTACGAGGCCGACATCAAGGGCGGACGTCCGAGCATCGCGCCAGAGAAACTGCTGCGTGCGATGCTGCTGCAGATCCTGTTCAGCATCCGCTCGGAGCGCCAGCTCATGGAGCAGACGCAATACAACATGCTGTTTCGTTGGTTCATCGGCCTGGCGATGGACGACGCGGTGTGGGTGCCGACGGTGTTCAGCAAGAATCGCCAGCGCCTGATCGAGCACGACGCAGTGGTCGCCTTCTTCAACGAAGTGCTGGAGACGGCCGAGAACAAGGATTGGTTGTCGGGTGAGCACTTCAGCGTCGACGGCACGTTGATCCAGGCCTGGGCAGGACACAAGAGCTTCGTTCGCAAGGACGGTGACGACGATGGCGACAGCGGCGGGGACTTCAAGGGCCAGCAACGCAGCAATGAAACGCACGAGTCGAAGACCGATCCCGATTCAAAGCTGTACCGCAAGGGCAAGACGGCCAGCGAGCTGCGCTACATGGGGCACACGCTCACCGACAACCGTCACGGCCTAGTCGTCAACGCGATGGTCACGCAGGCCGACGGCTTTGCCGAACGTGAAGCGGCCAAGATCATGATCAGGGACGCACGTCAGGCAGCCGCGAGTGCGGATACCGAGGTCACGCTCGGCGCCGACAAGGGTTATGACGCGGCCGAGTTCATCGAGGAGCTGCACCGCATGAAGGTCACGCCGCATGTGGCGCAGAACAAGTCGGGACGTCGCTCGGCGGTGGCCGACGAGATCGCGCAGAGCGAGGGCTATGCGATCTCTCAGCGCAAGCGAAAGCTGATCGAGCAAGGCTTCGGCTGGGCCAAGTTGGTCGGCCCCATCCGGCAGGTGATGGTGCGCGGCATCAAGAAGGTCGACCAGTTGTTCGTGCTGACGATGGCTGCCTACAACCTCGTTCGCATGCGGACCTTGGCAAAAGTCCGTCCGTTGGCCGCGTAGAGGGTCAGCGAGAGCCGAAAACACACTACTGAACCGGGAAAACAGCCATGGAAGCCAACCCGGAACGTCGAAATCTCACAACCGCCATCTTCAGTGTGCAGGATGACTTTGGCGCGCTTGGTACTTCAGCAGCCTGCTAGGCGCCAAATTCACACGCGCGCGGCCTCCAGTGCGGGTGCTCGCAGCCCGCGAATACGCTTGCAAGGGTGATGCATTGCGGGCGGAATTCAGGCTCAAGGCGCTGCCGCGCGCTGGGAAGCTTGGCTTCTTCGAGGGCGAGGCGTAGTCGGGGCTCCCAGGCAATCGCTGGCATCGGCGCAAGCCGGCGGCCAAGACCCGCCAGACGCGACCGCTCAACGCTCAGCGCGTCGAGATTCAAGCTGGTGAGCGACCTCAAAGCAGAGACATTGACGAAAGCCGCACCACGCGACTGAATGACTGACCGCGCATCAAAGCGCGATCCGAGGCCGACATTCGGCAAGGCCATCAGCCTTGCAATGCGCCGAACGGCGACCGCGATCAAAGCAGGCCGATGAGCAAACAGCCCGGCCTGTGCCGAATCAGCTAGCCTGGAGCACCTTGACGCCAGCGCCGCGCAGGCCGCTGCGCCCAGAAAATGCCGGCGGCGTTGTTTTGACGCCATGGCGTCGAGAGTGTGAGACGGCGCGGAAGTAGACCGTGCGCTCGTGCTTCGCGGCCGACCGGCTGGCGGATGGGCGGGTGGGCGGGTGGCACAGGCGACCCAAGCCTGGCGCGGCGCCTCCGCGCCGCTGCCCGTCCACGCACACCGCATGCCTCGAGCTCGAATGCTGTCCTCATTCCCGGAGGTTGGGCCGCTTGAATCGAGCCATCGGGATGTCTAGATCATTGCCCGCAATCGGCGCTGGGCGCGCTCAAGTCCGACGATCAAGCGATTCTCGATGCTTTCCGCCTCCGTGATTCGCTCGTCGAGCCACGCTGCATCCGTGCTTCCGACCTGGGACATCTTCTGCATCATGACGACGATGAGGGCGTTTTGATCCGTGATCAACCCATCCCAGAGATCAATATCCGCCTGGGCGCCTTGTATTTCCACGTAGCTGGCTGTCATCGTTGCCTCCTGCTCGCGTGCCTGCGTAGCGTAGCACTGCGCCCCTTCGGGGGGAGGATGGCAAAGACGAAGGCGTGCCTTCATCGTCGGAAAGTGCCCGAATCGGGTGCCGGCCTTGAACGGCGAAGCGCTACGAAGCGCCCAGCGTCAAGTCGCCGCGCAGCGCACCACATGCCGAAGCTGCCATGCACGATGCGCTTGATGCGCTTGATGCGCGTGGCGCGGTCGTGGTCGATTGCCGCGGCGAGACCGAGAACGCTTCGCCTGAAGAATGGCCTTCCGCGCTACAAATACAGTGTCACCACCTCGACCACCGAGCCCTTCGACATCACAGGTATCGCCAACAAAGCCCAGGAGCCGATCGATGCTGCCGCAGCTGCCGGCGCTCCCGATTCATCGGCAGGCCAGTCATTGATCACGGGCGTCCCGCTGGTCCACGCCTTGACGATCGATCCCGTCGGCGGCGACAGGGGCAGCGTGGCCTCGATCCGTGACGCCCCCCCGTGCAGTTCGCTGAACGCGAAGACTCGCCGTAGTTGGGCCCGGGGCTCGTCCAGCGTCCATTGCTCGATGCGTCGAGCCAGTGGCAGTTCAGCACCGGCGAGGAAGGTCACGACATGGCACTCTTCCTGCTGCGACGCGAACGGGATGGCCAGACCGCGCTGCAGACCGGCTGCTGCGGCCTGTCGAGTGCGCACGAAGCGCCCCGTCGAGGCCGGCAGATCCTCCAGAAAGACGGCATGGCGGCTCAGCCACGCCTGGCCCGGGAGACCCGCGCCACGCTGAAGATGGGTCTGACGCGTGATCGTCTCGAAGGTCTGGGCGTTCTGCCCGAAGGCACCGTCGACGAGGGTCATTTCGCCACGACCGCCGGCGTCGTCGCGCCAAAGCTCGAGCGCGCCACTGCCCTTGGCCTCATGACCGCAGAACATCACGAGCACCGAAATGAGGCGGTCGTGCTCAAAGCTCGGCAGCGCGATGGCGCAGGTGAGACCGGCAGCCCTTGCCGCGGCGTTGCGACGGAAGAACGAACCTTCGAACTGCGGCAGCAGGATGGGCCGGCGCTCCTCCCAGGCCCGCCCGGGCAGTCCCTCACCGCGACCAAAGCACATCTCCCGGCTGATGGCCGCGAATCGCCTGGCAGTCCCGAACGCCCCGCCACCGAACTCGAGCAGCGAGCCGTCGTGGCTGGGCACCCAAAGTTCGGCTGCCTTGATAAAAGTGGGGGTCATGATGCCTCCCGGAGTGTGGACTATTCAAAGCAAGATGCAGGCCATATGAACCACCTCCTGCGTCATTGCGCCCGCACAGGCAAGCTGCGTGCGAGACGGTCGCTGGATTGCGCCCACTCTTGCCTTCGTACATCATTGCGTCCGCAGTTCGAGTCGCTTCGACGAAGGATGCGTCGGGTGCCACGAGACACACGCCCAGGCTGGCGCCCATTGAGGTCATGCCGGGTGTACTGCACCGAATCGCTACTATCGGCCGTCATGGAACAGTCCACGCACGCTCACCCGACACTCGGCGAGAAGGCGCCTGGTTTCCGGCTTGCCGCGGCGGGCGGCGGCGAGGTCGCCCTGTCCGACTACCTGGGCCGCAAGAATCTGCTGCTGTGGTTTTCCAAGGGCCTGTACTGCCCCTTCTGCCGTCGCAATATGGCGCGCCTGAGCCAGGTCTACACGGAGTTTGTGGCGTTGGACGCCGAGATCCTGCAGATCACCCACAACACGCAGAAAGAGGCCAACGTCTATTTCCGAAACTACCACCTGGCCACTCCTTACCTCTGCGATGCGGACTGGCGCGTGCATTTGGCCTACGGAGTTGCGCTGGAACGACAGAGCTTGGGCGCGGTGGCCGAAAATTGGGTGAGCTCCTCCGCGATGGTGGCTCAAGACCTGCTGTTGCACGGCGAAAAATCGCCGCCGCCGATCCCCGCTTTGCGCCTGGGCCGCTTCCAGTCGCCACAGTTGGTGGTAGCAGTCGATCGCGCCGGTGTGGTTCGCTACGTGTGGAGCGGCGGGCCCTTCGATACATTGCCCACCGTCGCCGAACTTCTGTCGGTGCTCCAGTCGATGCGTTCAGAATTCCCGATCGCCGGTCGGGCCCCTTGAAGACGGGTCTGGACTCGCATCGATGCAGAGATTTCCTGGGCACCTGGATGACCGGCAACCGCCTGGCAGCGTGAGTTCGCCGAGCGGCAGGAAAAGACCGGTACCGCGCGCGGTACCGATACCGCTGGGCCCCACGTGGTCGTTCCCAGGTGCCCGGAACGGGTCGAGAATGACGGCGTGTTTTCACTGTCCATCGTCCAAGATGCAATGCGGCGTGCCCTGGCAGACGGTGCACTGCAGCCGATCGAGACCCAAGCCATCCTCCTCGACAGCGATGGCGTCCGGTTCGTCTTGCACACGGTTTCGAGCCTCGCGCGCAAGGACAAGGCGCACCATGTCGCGGCAACCGGGGATCCGCTCGGCGACTACGACTGTTCTCTGTTCGTCGGCGAGCTCGGGCCTTCGCACTACGTTCTGCTGAACAAGTTCCAACTGCTCGCCGGCCATGTACTGCTCGTCACCCGCAGCTTCGAACGCCAGGAGCGCCTTCTTACCGTTGAGGATTTCGCGGCGCTCATCACTTGCCTGAGCGAGGTCGATGGGCTCGGCTTCTACAACGGGGGCGTCGAAGCCGGGGCCAGCCAACGGCACAAGCACCTGCAGCTGGTGCCGCTCCCGCTCACGCGCGAAAGCCCGGACGAAGTACCGATGGAGCGAGCGCTCGGCAGCGGCGCGCGGCTGCCGTTCAGGCATGCGTTCGCACATCTGGCGCCGCAGGCGACGGCTCCCGAGTTGCATGCCCTCTATCGCGAGTTGCTTCATCGGTGCGGCATTTCCGCCGTTGCCACCGAAGAGGGCGAAGTTCAGTCGGCACCTTACAACCTGCTGATTCGCCGAGGCTGGATGTTCGTCGTGCCGCGTTCGCGCGCCTGCTTCGAATCGATCTCCGTGAACGGGCTCGGCTTCGCTGGCTCATTGTTCTTGCGTTCGCGAAAGGAACTGGACCGCGTCCATGCAATTGGGCCGATGCAGGTGCTGCGCGCGGTTGCGGTGCCGCAGGACGTGCCTCATGACGCATGACCGAACATTCGAGACCGAAGGACCGCGAAGGGCATCTCCACCCTCGCGGTCCAACGCCACGCGATGCGCGGTGCTCAGGACTCTCCCGCAGCCTAGCGACATCCCGCGGGATCCCGATTGATCTCGCTCAGTCGGAATGCACGCGGCCGGCCCCGAGGAGAGCCATCGCGCGTCTTCCGCAGGCATGATGGACGGGTGGGCGGTCGGCCGAACTCTTGGCCGAGCCCCTGCGGAGATGGCGATGACGACCGAGAAAGCCCCTTTCCCACCCCCCCTGGACGCGCCCGCGAAGCGGGCGGCACCGACCGGTTGCACCTCATGAAAGGCCCTTGGACACTCCACCTCGAGCGTCATCGCAACACCCGCATCGGCTGGCTTCGCGCCGCCGTGCTCGGTGCCAACGACGGCATCGTTTCCACGGCAAGCCTGATCGTCGGCGTGGCCGCGGCCCAGGCGGACCACGCCAGCATCCTGATCACCGGCGTTGCCGGGCTGGTGGCCGGGGCGATGTCCATGGCCGCCGGCGAGTACGTCTCGGTCCATTCGCAGGCCGACACCGAGCGCGCGGACCTGTCGCGCGAGCGCGCCGAGCTCAAGGAAGACCCTGCCGCCGAACGCCGCGAGCTGACGGCCATCTACGTCAGACGGGGCCTTTCGTACGCACTGGCACGGCAGGTGGCCGAGCAGCTGATGGCGCACGATGCCCTCGGCGCGCATGCGCGCGACGAGTTGGGCATCTCCGACACGACGAGCGCACGGCCGGTGCAGGCGGCCTTGGCTTCCGCCGCCAGCTTCACGGTCGGTGCCGCGCTCCCGCTGGCGGTCGCGGCGGCGGCCACCGGCGCCTCCGTGATCCCCTGGGTCGCCGGCATGTCGATCGCATTCCTCGGACTGCTCGGTGGCGTCGCTGCGCGGGCGGGCGGCGCGAACGTGCCGGTCGGCGCCTGGCGCGTCACCTTCTGGGGCGCGCTGGCGATGGGCTTGACCGCATCGGTGGGTTCGATCTTCGGCGCGACGGTCTAGGGCCTGCGGAACTGACAGCATTCCGAAAGCTTCGCCGAGGCAACATCGCGGACCTTGAACAGATCGATGGAGACACCATGATTGCAGACACCCCCGACGAACTCGCAGCGACCTCCCCGATGGCCCGGCGCCGCATCCTCCAGGCCGGCGGCGCCCTCGGCCTCGCCGGCCTGATGCCGCGCCTGGCGTCGGCCCAGGGCGGCTGGCCGAGCAAGTCGGTGCGTTTCGTGGTGCCTTTCGCGCCCGGCGGCAGCTCGGAGATCGTGGCCCGGTCGACCGCGGCCGAGCTCTCCAACACGCTGGGCCAGAGCGTCTACGTGGACAACAAGCCCGGCGCCGCCGGCAACATCGCGATGGCGGAGGTGGCGCGCAGTGACGACCAGCACACGATCATCCTCGGCCACATCGGCACGCTGGCCGTCAACCCCTTCATCTTCGACAAGCTGCCGTACGACGCCAACAAGGACTTCAAGCCGGTCAGCCTGCTGGCCAAGGTGCCCAGCCTCTACGTGGTTCATCCGGACGTGCCGGCGAAGAACCTCAGAGAGTTCATCGCCTATGCGAAATCGAAGCCCGGCAAGCTGAGCTATGGCTCGGCCGGCAACGGCAGCGCCGGCCACCTGGCCTTCGAGTACCTGAAAGTCACCTCGGGGGTCTTCATGCTGCACGTGCCCTACCGCGGCACCGGACCGATGCTGACCGACCTGCTGTCGGGCCGGCTCGACGCCTCGGCGATCGGGGCGGCGGCCATCATCCCCTTCATCAAGTCGGGCAAGGTGCGCTGCATCGCCACCGGCTCGGCCACGCGCCTGCCGCAATTGCCGGAGGTTCCGACGGTGGCCGAACAGGGCTATCCCGGCTTCGAGATGACCCAGTGGTACGGCATGCTCGCGCCGGCCAGCATGGCGCCCGCCAACGTGGCGAAGCTGTCGGCCGAAACCATGAAGGCGGTGCGCTCTCCGGCCGCCATGGAACGGCTGCGCGGCGACGCGGCCGAGGCCATCGGCGGCACCCCGGAGCAGTTCGCGCAGTTCATCGCGGCGGAGCAGGCACGCTGGAAGACGGTGATCGCACGGGCCAACATCAAGCCCGACTGAAGCCCGTCGGTTCTCAGCGATGCCCCGCAGGGCGGCGAGCTGGCCGGGATGCCGACCGCCCGTGCGCAGAAGGTGGAGCTGGTGTGGCCCTGCGCGCGTGACCATGAGCGCCGAGGTCGCCGAAGCGGCGGTTCGCGCATGGACCGAGGCCTTCCGCGACGCCGTGGCGGCCGATCTGGGCCTGCGCCGCTGGACGCGCCAGCGGCATTCATGCTTCGTTCACGCTGGTCGCGAACAATTGCAGGTTTTTTCGCTCGCCCTGAATCGACCGCCCGAAAGGTCGATCGAAGCCCCTGTGCATCCCATGTCCCGACCCACCTGGGTTCGAAACTGCGCCTTCCTGTGGGGCGCTGTCGTCTTCATGCCGGTAGGCCTCAACTACCTCGGCGCGACCCTGCTCATCCTCGCGCTCCTGGCCGGCGGCGAACTGCGCGAGCGCCTCGACCGATGGCGCACCCATCCCCTGCGGTGGGCCATCCTGGCCTTCGTGCTGTGGACGCTGGCCGTCCTCGCGCTGGGCCCGCGCTATGCCGGAACGCCGGTGGAGCTGGGGCACGGCTTCCGGATCGCGGCCACGATCGCCCTGCCGATCCTGCTGTCGACCGAGGAAGCCGCCTGGGGCCTGCGCGGCTTCTTCATCGGCGCCTTGCTGGCGCTGCTGGCGATGCTGCTGACCCGCGCCTTCGGACTGCCCGGTCTGGCGATCTGGCACAACGTCACGACCATGAAGGGCAACAAGTCGATCAACGATGCCTTGCTGTTCGCCCTGATCGGCGCCTTGGCGGCCACCTGGGGCCTGGCGCTCCCGGCCGCCACGCCGCGGCGGGCCGTCGGACTGGCCGCCGCCTTCGCCGCGACCCTGGGCTGCGCCCTGATCGTCACGCTGGCACTGCCTTCGCGCACCTCGTTGATCGCCTTGTTCCTCGCCGTGCTCGGTGCCTGCGTGCACCAATGGCGCCTTCGGCTGCGAGCGCTCGCGTTCTCGCTCAGCGTCATGGTGATCGCCGCCGGCGGCCTGATCTCGCAAGCACCGTCGGCCCAGGAGAAGTTCAAGCTCGGCGTGCAGGAGATCGAAGCGGCGCAGGCGGGCGCGGTGTCGGAAGGCAGCTGGGTGGTGCGCTTCTACATGTACCGGGAAACGACGCGCATGATGCTCGAACGGCCCTGGACCGGCTGGGGCGTCGGCAGCTGGACCAGCGAATGGCAGCGGCGCGCGCCGAGCCTGCTGCACGACTACAACATGCCGCACAACGACTTCCTTTGGATGGGCTCGCAAACCGGCGTGCCGGGGCTGCTGGCGCTGGCGCTCGTCTTCGCCACCGGCCTTCGCATGGCCTGGCGGCGATCCGACCTGACCGGCCGGCTGGCCTTCGTCGCGATGCTGACGCTGCTGGTGGCGATCAGCGTCAACTCGGCCACCCGCGATGCGGCCATCGGGCTCAGTCTGCCGTGGATCGTTTTCCTGTTCCTGCGGCTGGTGCACGGGCCGGACGGCGCCTGGCGCGCGGTCGTCCCGAAGGCTTGCATGAAACTGAGGCGGGGCGTTAGGATGCCGGCTCCCTGAACACTCCCCAATACCCCCGCCATCCGGCGGCGCGCCCGCTCGTTCAGGTTTCTGACAGGTGGAGCGCGTAGCATGCACCAATGTTGACCCACCGCCTTCTTCGACGTCTCGCCAGGCTTTGCCCTTGGTGGTGCACGTTGCTTGTGGCGTTGAGCGCCGCCCAGCCTTTCCTCTCGGTGCGCTTCGACGACGACGGCCTCGTCCCGCAGCAGCAGCTCAGCGTCCGCTCCGTCGGCGAGACCGCCCGGTTCCAGCCGGACGACGACGCCAAGGCACCGATGGCGCTCGAGGTCACGCTCTTCGTCCCCGCCGGCGCCAGCATCGACTCGCCGCTGGCCCTCCTGAGCGGCCTCGCCGCTTTCCTCGGCCTGGTGCTGCTGATGGCGCCGCTGACCGTATGGCCCGGCCGCCGGGTCTCGCCCTTGTCGCGCACGCCGGCCTTCAAGGTGCCGACGGCAAGCGGCGCACCGCCGCGCACCGCGCTCTGGCGAAGTCGTCCGCCAGAGACGGCTCCCCCACGCTGATCTTCATCGAGACGGGGCGCCGAGGCGCCAGCCGTGCAACGGAGCGCTGCTCCCGAGGCACATCCCAACGTGTTCATGAATCATCAGATGGATCAAGTTAGTTACAGCGGCGCGACGCCGCTTGCGGCCGAGCGACCGGTCTCTCCCGCGGTGCTGGCGCTGCTGCTCGCCGTGCTGGCAGTGGTCTGGTTCGGCGCCCTGTCCAACCGTTCGTTGATCAGTCCCGACGAGGGCCGCTATGCCAGCCTCGCCTGGGAGATGCTTCGCAGCGGCGACTTCGTCACGCCGCGCCTGAACGGCCTGCTCTATTTCGAGAAGCCTCCTCTGCAGTACTGGGTCAGCGCCCTGTTCCTGCAGCTGTTCGGCCTGAACGACTTCGCCGCCCGCCTGTGGCCCGCGCTCGCCGGTTTCCTCGCGGTGCTGGTGGTCGGCGCGACCGCCTGGCGGCTCTGGGGCAAGGAGACCGGCATCCGCAGCCTGGCCGTCGCCGCGTCGATGACCTGGGTCTTCGGCAACGCCCATTTCCTGACCCTCGATGCCAGCCTGACGCTGTTCCTCACGACCGCCTTGTGCGCCGTGCTGATCGCGGAGAACGTCGCCGCCACGCCGACGCAGCGCAGGAACTGGATCTGGCTCGCATGGGCCGCGATGGCCGGCGCAGTGTTGAGCAAGGGGCTGGTCGGGCTGCTGATTCCTGGCGCGACGCTGCTGCTGACCTGTCTCTGGCGCCGCGACTTCGGTCCCTGGCGCCGGATGCACTGGGTCTCGGGCCTGCTGATCTTCCTGCTGCTGGCCGCGCCGTGGTTCGTGCTGGTCTCGATGCGCAATCCGAGCTTTGCCCAGTTCTTCTTCATCCATGAGCATTTCGCACGCTACCTGACGAACGTGCACCAGCGCGAAGGCGCCTGGTGGTACTACCTCCCGCTGCTGCTCGGCGGGATGCTGCCCTGGACCAGCGCCCTGCCCTGGCTGTGGCCCCGGCGAACCGAGGACGGGCCGCCACGACGCATCGCGCCGGCCGACATCCTCTTGGTCCACTCGCTCTTCGTGCTGCTGTTCTTCAGCGCCAGCGGTTCGAAACTGCCTTCCTACATCCTGCCGATGTTCCCGGCACTGGCGCTGCTCATCGGACTGCGGCTCCAGCAGGCCAGCCCGCGCGTGCTGCGCCGTCACCTGCTGGTGCCGATCCTGGCCTGGACCGTGGCCCTGATCGCCTCGACACAGAGCGCCCGGGTGGCATCCTATTCGACGCCGGCCGAGATCTTCGCCCAGCTCGGCGCCGGGATCCGCTGGGGCGCCGCGGTCTTCCTGGCGTTCGCGGCCTTCGCATGGTGGGCCCTGCGGCGGCGCGGCGTCACGCTGGCCGTTGCGAGCCTGGCGCTCGGCCATATCATCGGGATGGCGATCGTGATGGCGTCCCACAACCCGTTCGGGCAGCTCAAGAGCTCGGCGCCATTCGTGTCGGCCATGGAACCGGTGCTGCGGTCCGGGGCGCCCGTGTTCGCGGTCGGCATCTATGATCAGACGCTGCCCTTCTACCTGCGCCGCGACGTCACGCTGGTGAACTACCAGGACGAGTTCGCCATGGGACAGGTGCTGGAGCCCGGCCGCTCGATCGAGTCGCTCGACGAATTCGCGAGCCGCTGGCAGGCGCTGCCGCAGGCGGCCGCCTACATGGACTTTCCAAGCTTCCTGGCCCTGCGCCAGCGCGACATTCCGATGCGTGTCATTTATCAGGATCAACGACGAGTGGTGGTGGCGAGACAATGAAGATCATCGATTTTGCATGGGTGCTGAGCGGTGTCCTGCTCAACGCTGCAGCCCAGTTGCTGCTGAAGGCCGGGGCGCGCAGCGTCGGCGAGATATCCATGTCCGACGGCAGTGCCGCGCTCTGGCGCAGTGCGACCGGACTGGCGCAGCACCCCGGCATCCTCGGCGGCCTGGCCTGCTACGCGATCAGCGTGGTGGTCTGGATCGTCGCCCTGTCTCGGGTCGAAGTGAGCATCGCCTACCCGATGCTTTCGATCGGCTATGTCGTCAATGCAGCGCTCGCGTGGTGGCTGTTCGGCGAACAGGTCAACGCCCAGCGCTGGCTCGGCATCGCGGTCATCGTGGTCGGCGTGGTCCTGGTGGCGCGCAGCGGGAGCACGCAATGAGCGCAGCGCCCTTCCTTCCCTTCACCCGTCCGTCGATCGACGAACGCACCGTCGCCGAGGTGTCCGAGGTGCTCCGCTCCGGCTGGCTCACCACCGGCCCGAAGTGCCAGGCGCTCGAGGCCGCCCTGTCCAGCCGCTTCGACGGCCGGCCCGTGCGCCTGGTGAACTCCGGCACCGCCTCCCTCGAGCTGGCGCTGCGCCTGTGCGGCATCGGCCCGGGCGACCAGGTCATCACGACGCCGCTGAGCTGGGTCGCGACGGCCAACGTGGTGCTGGCGGTCGGCGCCACGCCGGTGTTCGTCGATGTCGACGCACGCACCCGCAACATCGACCTCGAGCGCGTCGAGGCCGCCATCACGCCGCGCACGCGCGCGCTGCTGCCGGTCGACCTGGCCGGCCTGCCCGTCGACCGGGCACGGCTCAATCGCCTGGCCGCAACCCATGGACTGCGCGTCGTCGAGGATGCCGCGCAGTCCTTCGGCGCGCAGTGGGACGGGCGGGCGATCGGCAGCTTCGGCGACCTGGTGTCCTTCAGCTTCCATGCCAACAAGAACATGACCTCGGGCGAGGGCGGCTGCCTGGTGCTGAACGACGACGACGAGGCGCAGCGCTTCGAGCGGCTGCGCCTGCAGGGCGTCGTGCGGCTGCCCGGCGGCGGCATGGAGGTGGAAGCCTGGGGCGCGAAGGCCAACATGACCGACATCGCGGCGGCGATCGGCCTCGGACAGTTGCGCAGCATCGATGCCTTCAACGCCAGCCGGCGTCGGCTGGCGCAGCGCTATTTGAAGCGCTGGGACCGGTCGCTCGGCTTCGAGTTGCCCCCCGAAGACCCGGAGCTGAACGGCAACTGGCACATGTTCCAACCCCTGCTGCCGCGCGAGCTGGCACCCGCGCGCGCCGATTTCCTGGCCGCCATGAAAGAGCGCGGCATCGGCGTCGGCGTGCACTATCCCGCGATGCACCTGTTCTCGCTGTTCCGGCCCATGGGTTTCGCCCGCGGCGATTTCCCGGTGGCCGAGGACATCGGCGAACGCACGGTCACGCTGCCGCTCTTTCCTGCCATGACGGACGCCGATGTCGACCGCGTCTGCGACAGCGTCGCCGAAGTGACGGCCCAACTGAGGGGAGTCCGGCCATGACGGTACTGAAGGCGGTTTCCATCCTCGACGACGAGACCGAAGCCCGCAGCGACGCACCCGAGCTGAGCGTCGTGATTCCGGTCTACAACGAGGAACAGGGCCTGGCGGCGCTGTTCGATCGCCTCTATCCGGCGCTCGATGCGCTCGGGCTCAGCTACGAGGTGATCTTCATCAACGACGGCAGCCGGGACCGCTCCGCCGCGCTGCTGGCGGCGCAGTTCGAGCGCCGCCCCGACGTCACGCGGGTGATTCTCTTCAACGGCAACTTCGGCCAGCACCGGGCGATCCTGGCGGGCTTCGAGCACTGCCAGGGCGAGCGCATCGTCACCCTCGATGCCGACCTGCAGAATCCGCCGGAAGACATCCAACTGCTGCTGGACGCGATGGACCGCGGGCACGACTGCGTCGGATCGATCCGGCGCGATCGCCAGGATTCGGCCTGGCGGCGCTGGGCGTCGCGTGCCATGAACCGCCTGCGCCATCGGCTCACGGGCATCGTGATGACCGACCATGGCTCGATGCTGCGCGCCTACAGCCGCAACGTGGTGCAGCTGATCAACCAGTGCAACGAGATGAACACCTTCATTCCCGCCCTGGCGCTGCAGTTCTCGCGCAATCCGGCCGAGGTCGTGGTCGGCCACGAAGAGCGGCATGCGGGCGAGTCGAAGTACTCCTTCTACAGCCTGGTGCGCCTCAACTTCGACCTGGTGACCGGCTTCTCGCTGCTGCCGCTGCAGGCCTTCTCGCTGCTCGGCATCGCGGTGTCGATGCTGTCCGCGCTGCTGTTCGTGATCCTGGCGGCACGCCGGATCGTGCTGGGACCCGAGGAAGGCGGCGTCTTCACGCTGTTCGCGCTGCTGTTCCTGCTGATGGGGCTGGCCCTGTTCGGCATCGGCCTGCTGGGCGAGTACATCGGGCGCATCTACCAGGAGGTGCGCGCGCGGCCGCGCTATGTCATCAACGCCGTGCTGGAACGCAAACGCCCATGAAAGCCATCGTCTTCGCCTACCACGACGTCGGCGTGCGCTGCCTGCGGGTGCTGCTGGACGCCGGTGTCGACGTGCCGCTGGTGGTCACCCACGCCGACGCGGCCGGCGAGGCCATCTGGTTCGCCAGCGTGGCCGAGGTGGCGGCATCGCACGGCCTGCGCTGCGTGACGCCGGCCGACCCGCATCTGCCGGAGCTGCTGGCCGAAGCGAAGGCGTCGGCCCCCGACTTCCTGTTCTCGTTCTACTACCGCCAGATGCTCAAGGCGCCGTGGCTGCAGCTGCCGCGCCGCGGCGCCTACAACATGCACGGCTCGCTGCTGCCGCAGTACCGCGGGCGGGCGCCGGTGAACTGGGCCGTCATCGAGGGCGCGAAACAGACCGGCGCCACCCTGCATCGCATGAACGAGAAGCCCGACAACGGCGCCATCGTCGATCAATGCGCGGTGCCGATCCTGATCGACGACACCGCGCACGAGGTGTTCGGCAAGGTCGTCGTCGCCGCCGAGATCACGCTGGCGCGAAGCCTGCCGGGGCTGCTGGCGGGGACCGCCGTCGAGCGGCCGCAGGACCTCTCCCAAGGCCGGTATTTCGGCGGCCGCAAGCCGGAGGACGGATCGATCCCGCCGACGGCGAACGCCATGCAGATCCACAACCTGGTGCGCGCCCTCGCGCCGCCCTACTATCCCGGCGCCTTCTGCCGCGTCGGCGGACAGCGCATCCGGATCGACCGGACCCGGTTCGCCGAACGGCCGCGGCGAGAAACCGCCCCGGGCCTGCGCCTGGCGAGCGAGGCCGGCGCGCTCTGGCTGCTGGCAGCGGACGGCAGCGCGCTCGAAGTGCTGGCCGCACAGGGCGATGCCGGCGCGATCGACGCGGCCGGTTTCGAACGCCTCTTCGGCGCGCCCTGCGTGCCGGCCGACACCTGATTCATTCCCACACCACGGATTGCCCCATCATGCTCAAAGTCCTCATCCTCGGCGTCAACGGCTTCATCGGCCACCACCTCACGCGCCATATCCTCGAAACCACCGACTGGCACGTCTACGGCATGGACATGCAGACGGATCGCGTCACGCCGTGGCTCGGCGACCCGCGCTTCCATTTCTTCGAAGGCGACATCACGATCAACAAGGAATGGATCGAATACCACGTGAAGAAGTGCGATGTCGTCCTTCCGCTGGTGGCGATCGCGACCCCGGCGACCTATGTGAAGCAGCCGCTGCGTGTCTTCGAGCTCGACTTCGAGGCCAACCTGCCGATCGTGCGGCAGTGCCTCAAGTACGGCAAGCGGGTGGTGTTTCCCTCGACCAGCGAGGTCTACGGCATGTGCACCGACGAGGCCTTCGACCCCGAGGAGTCGAACCTGGTCTATGGCCCGATCAACAAGCCGCGCTGGATCTACGCCGCCGCGAAGCAGTTGATGGACCGCGTGATCCACGCCTACGGCCTGCAGGAAGGCCTGCGCTACACGCTGTTCCGTCCGTTCAACTGGATCGGGCCCGGCCTGGACAGCCTGCACACGCCAAAGGAGGGCTCGAGCCGCGTGATCACCCAGTTCCTTGGCCACATCGTGCGCGGCGAGCCGATCCGGCTGGTCGACGGCGGCAGCCAGCAACGGGCCTTCACCTACGTGGACGACGGCATCGCGGCGCTGGTCAAGATCATTGCCAACGAGGGCGGCGTGGCCGACTCGAAGATCTACAACATCGGCAACCCGGTCAACAACCACTCGATCCGCGCGCTGGCCGAGATGATGCTCGCGCTGGCGCGCACGCTGCCCGAGTACCGCGAGGCCGCCGAGAAGGTGCGCCTGGTCGATGTCTCGTCGGCCGACTACTACGGCCGCGGCTACCAGGACGTGTCCCACCGGGTGCCCGACATCCGCGCGACCATGAAGGACCTGAACTGGAGCCCGCAAGTCGGCATGCAGGAAGCCCTTGCCAGTCTGTTCGCCTACTACCGCGACGAGGTCGAGGCGGCCGCGGACCTGGCGCTTTGAGGCGATGGCGCGCATCGCACTGAAGGTCGACGTCGACACCCTGCGCGGCACCCGCGAAGGCGTACCCCGGCTTCTGGAGCTGCTGCAGCGCGGCGGCGCGCGGGCCAGCTTCCTGTTCAGCCTCGGCCCGGACCACACCGGCAGGGCCATCCTGCGCGTGTTCCGCCCCGGCTTTCTGCAAAAGGTGGCGCGCACCTCGGTGCTCGAGCACTACGGGCTGCGCACCCTGCTGTACGGCAGCCTGCTGCCGGGGCCCGATATCGGCCGGCGCGAGGCCTCGACCTTGCGCGCGGTACGCGATGCCGGCTTCGAGGTCGGCGTGCATTGCTGGGACCACATCGCCTGGCAGGACCACCTGATGCGGCGCGACCCCGCCTGGACTACGCGCGAGATGCGCCGGGCCGTGGATCGGCACACCCAGATCTTTGGTTCTGCGCCGCGGCTGCATGGCGCGGCCGGATGGCAGTTCAATGCGGCCGCGGCGCAAGCCGAGACCGAGCTCGGTATCGAAGTGGCGTCGGATACGCGAGGCACGGGGCCTTTCGTCCCGGTGGCCGACGACGGGCGTGCCATCGGGCCGCCGCAATGGCCGACCACCCTGCCCACGCTCGACGAACTGATCGGCATCGACGATCTCGATGCGCAGAACGTCCATGCCCATGTGCTCGCGCTCACCGATGGGTGCCAGCGCGACCAGGTCTACACGCTGCACGCCGAGCTCGAGGGCATGAAGCTCATGCCCGTCTTCGAGCGCCTGCTGAAGGGCTGGCAGGCCCAGGGACACCAGCTTGTCACGCTGGGCGACCTCGCCGCGTCGACCGACCCCGCGACCCTGCCGCGCCACCGCTTGGTCCAGGGCGAAGTGGCGGGACGCTCGGGACTGCTGGCCCTGCAGGGGCCGGCCTGGTTTTCGCAGCGTGCAGCGCAACACGCAGGCGGCGAGCCGGGGAGCCCCGCACGCACTCGATGACGCCGCGCGTCTTCCAATGCGCTCGGATTGCCTTCATGATGGAACCCTAGAGTTCCCCGAGGGGCTCGTTGCGGCTGCGGTCCGGAGCGAAGGAGTGCGACCATGCGTCTGTCTTCAGAAACTCGACAACCGGCCGGCGCCCGACACGTCCGGTCGGGCCGCGCCTTCGCCGAAGCCTGCCGCTGGGTGGTAGCGGCCGCTGTCGGCCTCGCGGCTTGCGGGGCCTGGGCCCAGTGCGTGCCGCCGTCGCTCCTGTCTCCCTGCACGTCGGTGCCGCTCATCCCCCCGGGCGCGAGGCCCGAGGCCGGCGCCTACTTCGGCAATCAGCACCAGTCGGGCGTTCTCTTCGTGAACAGCCTGGACGACCGCCAGGGCGGCTGGGGCTGGCAGCCCCAGGGCACCGGCCTGCAGCCAGCGAAAGGCCCCATCGACCTGCGCGTCGGCGGCACCGGCGATCAGACCCACGGCGACACCGGCAGCTTCGACATCGACAGCAAGGCGGCCTTCGTGCAAGGCACGGCGACACTGGCCCACTGGTCGCCGTTCGGCGGTGCCGACAACATGCACATCGGCGCGATGTTCGGCTACGGTGCCACGCGAAGCGATTCGCAGGGCGTCGCGTACGGCCTCCAGTCGCAAGGAAGAACCAGCGGATTCAGCCTGGGCGCCTTTGGTACCTGGTACCAGAACGATCAAACCCGAAGTGGCTGGTACAGCGACCTCTGGGGCCAGTACGCCTGGTTCTCCAACCACGTCGACACCCTGCTGGGGGAACGGGTCGACTACAACTCGCACGCGGGCATCCTGTCGGCGGAAGGCGGCTATGTCATGCGGTGGCAGGACAGCGCCTGGTCGCTGATCCCGCAAGGCCAGTTCGTCTACGACCACAACCACACCTACAACGTGACCCAGCTGGATGGCCTGGAGGTCGACGGCGCCCACCGGGGCGGGTGGCTGTCGAGGCTGGGCGTGCGGGCCGAACGCGAATCCTTCGGCTGGGGGGGCGCCGTGGTGCGGCCGTTCGCGGCCGTGAACTGGTGGCACGACGCCCTCGGCGACGAGGTGATCACCAACAACGTCTCGACCAAGTACCTCTACCCTGCGGACCGCTTCGAACTCAAGGCGGGCATCGACGCCAGGTTCCAGAGGGGCTGGACGGCCTGGGGTACCCTGGGTTGGCAAACGGGCAAGCAGTCCTATCAGGCCTGGGCGGTCCAGGCAGGGACGCGAATCGTCTGGGACTGAGCTCGCTTCCAGGAGCTGCCTCTGCTGGGAAGCACGCCACGGGAAAGAGCCGAGATCGCGAGCTGGAACTGGCGCGTCGAGTCCCCCAGCGGGCGGCCTGCATGTCCGCCGTGGACTTACGCCCTGGGCACGTCCAGCTTCACCTTCGTCGGGCCGATCTCCCCGACTTGCGCCCATGCCTTGGCGTCGAAGCGGAACTCGGCGACGGCACACGTGGGCATGTCGACGATCTCGTTCGACAGCTGGTGCGCGAGCTCGGTGAACTCGGGGTTGTGGCCGAACAGCATCACGCAATTCAGCTTGTCATCCAATGTGCGAATGACGGCGAGCAAGGTGTCGGGGCTGCTGGCGTAGAGGCGTTCATCGACGACGATGTCCTTGCGCCGACAGTGGATCTCGTCGGCGATGAGTTGCGCCGTCGCCAGCGCTCGCAGTGCCGGGCTCGACACGAGCAGATCGGGCTTCGGCCCGCGCTTGCCGAGGCGCTTGCCCATGGTGGGCGCGTCGCGGCGGCCCCGATCGTCCAAGGGTCGCAGCCGATCGGGCAAGGACGGATCGTCGCGACTCGACTTCGCATGCCGCACCAGGATCAAGGTTTTCACGATCGTGTGAAAAGGCACTAGAGATCCGCCAGTATGCCAGTCGAAGTGGCTTCCGCCGCCAGTTTGCCGCCGGGCTGTAGAGCGCGGCCTCCAGAAACAGGCTCAGGGCGAGGGCCCGCGTGCATGCCGAGCCCTTTTCAGCAGGTTGATGGGCACGCGTGCGGCATTCGCTGCTGCAATCTTGATCTGATCGGCAAACGGGCTCTGCCCGACCTCTGCCGGCGACCAGCCGCAACGACGCAACATGTAGTTGAACGCATGCGCGCTCGTCAACATGTCGGACTTCTGCGTGCGAAAAGTGAATGCCAGGGAGATGGAGAGTTCGGAGCCGGTGTGGACCCGATGGGGGGCGATGAAGGGGTGGTGGACACCGAGCCCAGGCTTCAGATCGAAGATCTTCGCTTTCGATTCGAACGAGGGCAGATAGGTCGGCCGCCTGGTGTTGAAGAGCGAAAGCAGACGGTCCTTTTCTGCCGAACTCATGATCTCGTCGTCGCTGGGGTCCCAAAGCGCCACCTGTTTTTCCCCTCGCACCTGAAGCAGGAAATTCATCTCGCGGTCCATGTGGTAGGGCGTGATCGAGTCCTGCGTGGAGATGAAGATGTACGTCGAGTACCAGGTGATCACCGGATCGAACTCTTCGATCGCCGCGGCGATCTCGGCCAACAGCCCTTCCAGCAAGGGGCGGTAGACGGCATCGCGTTCCGGGTTGTAGATGCAGATGAAGGCCCTCGATTGCTCGAAGCTTTCCAGCACGTCGTCCAGGACAAGGCCCTGGCTGTAACGCGAATAGGACGAGTCGAAGTCGGCGTCGCCGGGTATCACGCCGACGCGATACTTCACCTCGTCGCGCGGCAGACGCCGGCAGAGCGCAAACAGTTCCGGCAGCGAGAAACTGGGATGGTCGGCCAGGCGATGGCTCACCAGGAACGGTCGCCGGTTGTATGACGACCGGACGGTGTCGGGATCGAACGCGATCAGATGCTGCGTCTTTTGCCGCCCCCGAGCAGCCAGGGTGGCAGCGACTTCCCTCGAGACGAATTCACCCAGCATGGTCGGCTCTCCGTATCGATGCGGTGCGTCCGCGCACGCACGGGACACAAGTTGTCACATTGTCGTGACCAAGTCAAGTGCCGAGACGGCCCAGCGCGCTGCGTGCGGCCGATGATATCGACCCGGGACCCGCGTGGACCGGCGCCCTTGCCGCACCGGTCGCTCCGGCCCCTTGACCAAGGAGCGACATGAGCGGCTTTTCATTGCTGGCGGTCTTCGGCGGTGCCGGCTGCGGTGCCTTGCTGCGCTGGTGGCTGGGTGGCTGGCTGAACCCGATGTTCCCGACGATTCCGCTGGGCACCCTGGCCGCCAATCTCATCGGCGGCTTGCTGGTCGGCGTCGCGAGCGCCTTCTTCTCTCACAACAGCGGCCTCGCGCCTGAATGGCGGCTCCTGATCATCACCGGCTTCATGGGCGGCCTGACGACCTTCTCCACATTCTCGGTCGAGGTCGTGACGTTGATCGGCCGGCACCAGCACTGGTGGGCCCTGGGGGCCGCGAGCGTGCACCTCGCCGGCTCGCTGATCCTCACCGGGATCGGCATCCTGATCGCGAATGCGCTCTTCGTCAGGGTCTAGAGGCCCGGCAGGCGATGCTGTCCCAACCCGTGATTCGAGCCGAAGGAGGACACCGTGAAAGGCATCTACCTCAAGTTCTACGTCCAGGAAAACCGCCGTCACCACGGCATCCTCGCCTATGAATGGCTGCTCCGGGAAGCCCGGAAGCTGGGCATCCACGGCGGCTCGGCCTTTCGAGCCATCGCCGGCTACGGCCGCCATGGCAAGCTGCACGAGGAGCACTTCTTCGAATTGGCCGGCGATGTCCCGGTGGAGGTCGGGTTTGCGCTGAGCGAGGATGAGGCCCAGCGCTTTCTCGCCCACCTTGACGGCGAGAAGCTCGAGCTTTTCTACGTCAAGCTGCCACTGGAGATGGGGCTTGTCGGGTCGGCCGCATCGAGCGATGGCTGATCGGCTCCGTGGCACGGCAGGGGACCGCCTGCGCACACTGAAGGAGACGCACCATGTTCAGAAAGATCCTGCTGGCGTACGACGGAACCCAAAGCTCGGAAATCGCGTTCGGGCGCGCGATGGAAGCCGCTCGGGAGGCCCATGCGCCCCTTCACGTGGTAGCCGTGGCGTGGTCCGCCGAGGTCGAGACGCATGCCTCCCTCGACCAGGCCCGTGCGCAGTGCTGGGCCTATCTGGCGCCGCTGCGCAACAGGGGCGCGGATGCACGGGTCGACGTCGAACTGGAAGTCGTGGAGGGAAACTGTTCCGAACAGATCGTCGCGGCCGCGGATCGATTCGGCGCCGACCTGATCGTCATCGGCCACCGCAAGCGCGCGCTGCTGAGTCGTCTGGCCGAGACGTCCCTGGCCAAGCGCGTCATCGATCGCGCGCATTGCTGCGTGCTGGTCGCCGGTTGAGCGCCGTCCGGATCAAGCCAAGGGAACGCCACGCCTGAGCGCGTGACTCGAGCAGGATCGCAAGCCTGGTACGGTTGGCGCCGAATGAACACCGACAGCCCATTCCGACATGATCCAGGAACCGTGCTGGTCGCGATCCAGTTCGCGCTGATCACCGCCCTGGCGCTGCTCGCGGCACCTGAATTCCTCGGCGTTCACGCACCTGCAGGGGCCTGGGTACTGGCGGTGCTGGGCGTGCTGCTGGGACTCTGGTCGCTCGCCTGCAATCGGCCAGGAAACTTCAATATCCGGCCGACGCCGCGCGCAGGCGGACAGCTGGTGCAAAGCGGTCCCTACCGCTGGATCCGCCATCCGATGTACACCGCGGTCATGGCCTGCGGGCTGGCCTGTGCCTGGGCCGCCAGCTCCGTCTGGGGCTGGATCAGCGTTGCAGCGCTGGCGATCGTGCTCGGCGTCAAGGCCGAGGTGGAGGAGCGCTGGCTGCTGGTGGCGCATCCGGGCTACGCGGCCTACCGCACTCGGACACGCAGATTCCTGCCGGGCATTTTCTGACCCTCATCCTGTTCAGCCGCAGCCGAAGCGATCGCCTCGGCCAGGAACTCCGCATCCCGCGCAACGCCCGAGAAGCGCCCCGAGCCCCAGGTATGCAGCCACGGCAACCCGAGGAAGTAGAGACCCGGCTGCCCGGTCACGCCGCGCAGGTGCACCGGCTCGCCGCGCCCGTTGAACACCGGTGCGTCGACCCAGCCGAAGTCGGGCAGAAAGCCGATGCACCAGACCACGCTGGCGATGCCCGATGCACGAAGGCTCAGCCGGGTGCGCTCCTGCTCGGGCTGCCAGACCGGCACATAAGGCTCTCCCGGCGGCGCGTCGATGCCCCGGCTCGCGATGAACTTGTCGATCGAGGCGTTGATGCCGTTGAAGATGCGGTCCGCATGGTCGAGGTTCTCGCGCAGGTTCGGCTGGAACTCGAGCTCGTCGCCGTCGAGGCCGGTCATCAGGCCGTACAACTCCATGCCTTCCACGGCGAAGCGCCGCAGGTCGATGTCGCGGCCGCCATCGCGGCCCGTCACGTAGTGGTTGGTGTTGTCTCGCACGCCCTCGCGCAGCGGATGCTGGGTCACGGGCATGTCGTAGTAGTCCATGTCCGCCAGCCAGTCGACCACATCCTTGCCGCGGTAGAAGCGCGCGCAGCGCGGCGCATTGCCGGTGGCGAGATGGACCTTGCGCCCGGCCAGGTGCAGGTCTTCGGCGATCTGCGCGCCCGACTGGCCACAGCCGACCACCAGCACGGCCCCTTCGGGCAGCTGGTCGGGATTTCGATACTGGGCGGAGTGGTACTGCACGATCGAGCCCGGCAGCTTCTCGGCCATGCGCGGCACCACCGGCTTGTGGTAGCCGCCCGAGGCCACGACCACCTGGTCGGCGGTGAAGCTGCCGGCGCTGGTCTGCACCGTGTAGCGGTCGGCATCGCCGGCGCGCGACACCTTCTCGACGGTCACGCCTTCGATCGCCGGCGCCTGCACCTGCTCGACGAAGCCGGCGAGCCAGTGGTTGATCTGGTCCTTGACCATGAAGCCGTGCGGATCGTCGCCCTGGTAGGCCCAGCCGGGCAGATTGCATTGCCAGTTGGGCGTGACCAGGCAGAAGGAATCCCAGCGCTGGGTGCGCCAGCTGTGAACCAGCGTGCGCTTCTCGATCACCAGGTGGTCGATGCCGCGCCGTTGCAGGCAATGGCTCATCGACAGGCCGGCCTGGCCGCCGCCGACGATGATGACGCTGTAGTGGGTGGTCTTGGGGAGCATGGTGAACTTTCGGAAGGGAACTGGGGAGGCGGTCAGTCGAAGGCCAGGACCGTGACCTCGGCGCCGGGCCGGTCGGCGAAGCCGCCGGCGATGTGCTCGATCTCGGCCAGCTGGTCCATGGCCTGCGAGCAGGCGAAGCCGAACTTGGCGCGGACCCGCTCCGAGGCGATGTCGAGCGCCTCGCGGGTGCGCTGCAGAAAATCGTCCAGGGCATAGGTCTGGCCCGGACGCAGATAGTCCTGGACCACGAGGGATGGTGAATAGCAGCGCGTCTCGCGCTGGTCGGGCCAGCGAACGCTGAAGTGCATGACGGGCATGGGTTTTCTTGCGCCTTTCGGTGTCGATTCAGAAGGTGATGGGCAGGGCCTGCGAACGCGATGCGCGCAAGCCCTGGCGATAGAGGAGCGCATGCCGCTGTGCGGACGCCGACCAGTCGAACTGATGCCCCAGGCGTTCGGCCGAACGGGCGATCTGGTCGCTGTCGCGGGTGTCGATCGCCCGTCCCAGCGCACCTGCGATCGACGCCGGGTCATGCGGGTCCGCCCACTGGCAATCGGCGTCGCCCAGGTGTTCGGTGAACGGCGCGATGCGCGAGACCACCACCGGCACGCCACTGGCCAGCGCCTCGAGCACCACCAGGCCGAAACCCTCGACCAGCGACGGCATCGCCACGACATCGGCCAGCCGGTAGAGGCCAGGCATGTCGTCGTCGGCCAGCGGTCCGGTGAGCACGATGGGCTGGCCCGGGCCGATGCCCAGGCCGCTCGCCTGTGCCAGCGCCTGGAAGTCGAGCGTGTAGCGGGCATGGTCCAGCAGGCTCGCGCCGCCGGCGATGACCAGCTGGGCATGAGGACGCTCGGCGCGCAGCCGCACGAAGGCCCGCAGCAGCCGCAGCGTGTTCTTGCGCTCCTCGACGCCGCCGACCGCCAGCACCACCGGTGCTGCGCTGCGGATGCCGAGCCGACGACCCAGCGTCGCGTCGTCGAGCCGGCCCACGGCGCTGAAGCGCGTGCGGTCCACGCCATTGCAGATCTCCGATGCGCTGACGCCATGCTGCTGCGCCAGGATGTCGCGCCACATCCGGCTGGCGCAGAACACCTGGCTCGCGCGCCGGAATCCCCGCGACTGCCAGGCCATCAGCTGCGGCGAAGCGAAGACTTCCAGGTGATGCACCGTGCGAACGAAGCCATGGACGAGGCCCGCATCCACGAGGTCGGCGAGTGCATTGCCGCCGATCGGGTCGTGGGCGTGCAGCACGTCGAAGCGCGTGCCCTCGAGCTGATTCTCGAGGTGGCGCCTGAAGGCCTCGATGCGCGTGCCGACCATCTCGACCATGTCCTTCGGCACGCCGCGCACCGGCACCAGCTGCGTGGCGCAACGCACCGGCCGGAAGAAGCGCTGGTCCGGCGCCGCCGGCGCCATCACGGTCACGTCGTGCCCGGCGTCGTGCAGCGCGTGGGCCAGCTCGATCGTGTGGACCACGCCACCGCGCGGATTGACCGAGTGGGTCAGCAGCCCGATCTTGAGCGGACCTCGATCCGAAACGTCATTCATGCACACCCTGCGCAACGGCAGCCTCGCGGATGAAGACATCGTCGTTCAGGTCCCACAGCAGTTCACGCGCCTTGCCTCGGCGCAGCACGAGCTGGCGCGAATCGTCGACCTGCCCCACCACGGCGCAGGCGATGTCGCGCGCGGCAAAGCGGCGTCTCACCTCGCCGACGTTCGAAGTCCGCACGCTCATGACGAAGCCGAAACTCGGGAAGGCACCGAGCCATCGCGGCAAGGGCGCCCCGGACGGCCGAGGGATGGCATCGACATCGATGGTCGCGCCGACGCCCGAGCATTCGAGCAGCATCAAGGCGGTGCCGACTGCGCCGGCCATGCTGATGTCCTTGGCCGCGTCGCAGAGGCCGTCCTCGGCCAGCTGCGGCAGCAGTTCGAGGTCACCGCGCAGGCGCTGCGCCGGTGCCGTGGTGGAGGCATTCCAGTACGGAAAGGGCTCCTCGTAGGCGCCGCGCAGGTCGACCGCCATCAGCAGGCTGTCGCCGGGCCGCGCATCGAAACTGGTCAGCAACCGCTTCGCCCGGCCGAGAATGGCGACCGCCAGTTGCGGCCGCTCGCTCCGGTTGTTGCTGTGGCCGCCGACGATCGGCACGCCGTAGCGGCCGGCTGCCGCGGCCATGCCCATGAGCAACTGCTGCGCCGGGTCCATGCCCGCGCTCCACAGCGCGTTGACCACGGCAGTGGGCCGGCCGCCCATGGCGTAGATGTCGCTGACGTTGACCATCACCCCGCAATAGCCGGCGAACCACGGCATGCGGACGATGAAGTCCTCGACCAGACCTTCGATCGCGAACAGCAGGTAGCCGCCCTGGCCGTCGGGCAGCGCCGCGCAGTCGTCGCCGATCGGCACCGCCTGGGAGAGGTCCGCGCCGCCGTTCGGCAGCGCCCGGCCCAAGGCCGAGACGACGTCGCTGATGTCGCGCTTGTGGGCAAAGCCGCGGCTGGACCGCAATGCGGCGGTCATCTCGGCGAGCGTCATGAGGCGCTCCGCGCGCGCGAGACGAAGCCGCTCACCGGATCGTGGCAAGGCGGATAGAAGTCGAGCGCCGCCCGCATCTCGGCATGCGGCCGCCCATGCACGACGAGTTCGCCTTCCAGCGTCCAGTGCAGCTTCTGGAACAGCGGCACGTTCTGCGACTGCACATGCGCGTGGAAGGCAACGCAGCCCTGCGCATGCGCCCGGCACACCGCGAGGCGGATCAGCGTCGCGCCGAGATGGCCCTGGCTCCTGAAGGCCGGATGCACCGCCAGCCGCGAGCCCCACCAGACCTGCGGCGCGCTCTGGTGGATGCGCACCGTGCCCACCACTTGGTCGGGCATGCCGCCGATACACGACATCGCCACCAGCAACTGGGCGCGATCGTCGAGCGCATCGCGGTCGTCGCCGACGAAGATGCCCTGCTCGATGCAGAACACCGCGCGGCGCAGCGCATGCGCCTGCTCGCGCTCCCAGTGCTGCGCGGCCTCTCGCACCAGGAACTCGACCGGCTGGTACTGCACGGCCGGCTCCAGCCGGTCATCGACGATGCAGCCCATGGTCAGCTCTCGTAGACCGACAGCGACGAGCAGGCGCCGCACTTGCCGCAGCCCGCCTTGATGTCGCTCGAGCGCAGGTTGGCCGCGGCCACCATGCGGCCGAGCGGCTCGAGGATCGACTTCATGAACGCCGGCGTCGGCGCCGGATGGTCTTCCAGCGGCGTGCCGCTGATCGGCACGAAGGGCACCACGAAGGGATAGACGCCGAACGACAGCAGGCGCGCGCAGGTCTCCAGGATCGCCTCGCGCGTGTCGCCCAGGCCGGCCAGGATGTAGGTGCTGACCTGGCCGCGGCCGAAGACGCCGACCGCGGCCTCGAAGGCGCTCATGTAGCGCGACACCGGCACGCTCGCCTTGCCGGGCATGATGCGTTCGCGAACCTCGGGCGTCACCGCTTCCAGGTGCATGCCGAGCGTGTCGATGCCGGCCACCTGCATGCGGCGCAACCAGCGGTCGTCGTCGGGCGGCTCGCACTGGCCCTGGATCGGCAGGTCGACCGCCGCCTTGATCGCGAAGGCGCTCTCGCACAGGATCTGCGCGCCGCGGTCGGTGGCGTTCGGCGTGCCGGTGGTCAGCACCATGTGCTTCACGCCGTCGAGCAGCACGGCGGCGCGGGCGACCTCGGCGAGCTGCTCGGGCGTCTTGCGCGCGATGGTCCGGCCGGCCGCCAGCGACTGGCCAATCGCGCAGAACTTGCAGCTCTTGCGCCGGCTCTCGTAGCGGATGCAGGTCTGCAGCACGGTGGTCGCCAGCACGTCGCTGCCGTGCAGGGTCGCGATGTGCGCGTACGGCACGCCGTCGAAGGTCTGCATCGCATAGAAGCGCGGCTGCTTCGGAAAGCTGATGCTGGCGATCGGGATGCTGCCGCGCGTCAGCGTGCTGCGGCCCTGCGCGTCGGGCGCCTGCGCCGTGAAGGGCGAGTTCCAGGCCGTCGAGGTATGGACCGGCACCATGATCGTGTGCCCGTCGACCGTCACGGCCTTGTGGTCCGAGGGGCCGGCGCCGCCGCGGCGGCTGGCCGCCCCGGCACTCGGATCATCCAGCCGCAACCCGAAGGACTGCAGCTCGGTCATCAGTTGGCGGCTCGCTGGCGCGGCTGGATGGGCGATCGTGGTCATGGTGGCTCCCGTGGGCGAGGGTTGAAGATTCGGCGGCGGCCGCGGGCATCGCGAAGGTGGTCGCCGCGGGACGGTCGTTGATGGCCAGACTCAGCAATTCGGGCCGCGCGTAGTGGCCGACCGAATCCATCATCCGTTTGCGCTTGCTGATCAGCGCCATGTCGAGGTCGGCGATCACCATGCCCTCGCCTTCGGTCAGCGGCGGCGCGAGGTGCTTGCCCTCGGGCGAGACGATGGCGGTGTGGCAGCCGCCGCGCAGCGCCTTCTGCAGGCCCGCATCGGGCGTGACGGCGGCGATCTGGGCGTCGGTCAGCCAGCCGGTGGCATTGATCACGAAGCAGCCCGACTCCAGCGCGTGGTGCCGGATCGCCACTTCCATCTGCTCCGCGAAGATCGGGCCGACCAGCGAGCCCGGGAACTGGGCGCAGTGGATCTCTTCGTGCTGGGCCATCAGGCTGTAGCGCGCCAGCGGGTTGTAGTGCTCCCAGCAGGCCAGCGCGCCGACCCGGCCGACGGCCGTGTCGACCACCCGGAGCCCGGCACCGTCGCCCTGGCCCCAGACCATGCGTTCGTGGTACGTCGGCGTGATCTTCCGGCGCTTGAGCGCCAGCGTGCCGTCGGCATCGAACACCAGCTGGGTGTTGTAGAGGCTGCCATGGTCGCGCTCGTTGACGCCGAGCACCACCACGACCCCGCAGGCCCGGGCCCGCTCGGCCACGGCGGCCGTGACCGGGCCCGGCACCACCACCGCGCGCTCCATCAGCCGCAGGTGCGCAGGGCCCTGGAGCACCGGCGGCTGCACGAAGGAGAAGTAGGGGTAGTACGGCACGAAGGTCTCGGGAAAGACCACGATCCGCGCGCCCTTGCCCGCGGCCTCGTCGATCGCTTCGCAGACCCGGGCCAGGGTGCCGTCCGGGTCGTCGAAGTCCGGCGCGATCTGGACCGCGGCGGCCCGCACGCTGCGCGGCGAGAAGGAGCTCGTCGTCATGGCGCTCGCCTTACAGCGTCCAGGTGTCGAGGATGAAGGCGTTGGCCTTGCGGTGCAGCAGCACGATGTCCAGCACGTCGAGCGGGTTGATCGGCACGATGCCGGGGATCAGCGAGCCCTCGCCATGGCCGTAGAGCGCCTGCAGCGCGAAGCGGCAGGCGTAGACCTTGCCGCCTTCCTCCATGAACTTGACGAGCTGCTTGTTGAAGTTCTGGTGGCCCGGGAACGCTTCGTCGCCGAGCGTCGGGAAGCCGCGCTGGACACCCAGCGTCACGCCCGGGCCGTACAGCAGGATGGTGGTTTCGAAACCCTTGCGCTTCAGGCGCGTGGCCTGCAGCAGGTTCACGAAGCCGATCGAGCCTTCGAACGCGACCGTGTGGAAGGTGACCAGGGCCTTCTCGCCCGGATCGGCTTTCACGTCCTCGAAGACCTTCTCTTCGTAATCGACGAGGAAATCGCCGGTGGCGTGGGGTGCGTGGGTGACTTTGGGCATGCTTGCTCCGAAATAAGGATGAATGAAAGGTGCTGCGCGCCCTCTTCTTTCGCATGCGTTGTGCCATCGCCGGTGGCCCTTCATGCGATCAATGCACGATCAATCAGGCGCTGTGCGCGATGCGGGGCTGAAAAAAACTTCGAGGCCCTGTTCCGGGCCTGCCGGGAGCGCCGGGAGCACCGCTTTTCGCACTCAATTGATGCGCTTTTCATGCAATCAATGCACCCGATCAACGGTGCCCGATGCACGGGATCCATGCGACCGGCGGCAAGGAACCGGCACGTTTCGTGCGTTCATCCCCGGCCATCGATGCAATCAACCCATGCGATCAATTCCGCCATGAACAAACTCACCCAGCACTGGCACAAGCGCCTCGAGGCCAGCCCCAAGCCGGCCTATCTGCTGCTCGCCGACCTGATTGCCGACGACATCCGGACCGGGCGCCTGAGCGCGCGCGACCAGTTGCCGACGCTGCGCGACCTGGCGGCGGAACTGCGGCTCAACTACACGACCGTGGCGCGCGGCTATGCCGAAGCGCGCAAGCGCGGATTGATCGATTCGCGCTCGGGCAGCGGCAGCTTCATCCGCGGCGTCAGTCCGAGCCTGCCGCTGCGCGGTGGCGGCGGCGCCGAAATGACGATGAACCTGCCGCCCGAGCCGCAGGATGCGGCGCTCATCGAACGCATGCGCCAGTCGGCCAGCCGCGTGATGGCCGAGGCCGGCCTGTACGAGCTGCTGCGCTACCAGGACTTCGGCGGCTCTGCGCGCGACCGCGAGGCCGGCATGCAATGGATCCGCCCCAGGGTGCCCGACTGCCGGCTCGACCAGATGCTGGTCTGCCCGGGCATCCACAGCGTGCTGACCGCGCTGTTCTCGCAGCTGGCGCGGCCGGGCGAGCTGATCTGCGTCGAGGCGCTGACCTATCCGGGCGTGAAGGCGATCGCCACGCAGCTGGGCATCCAGCTGCACGCGCTGCCGCTCGACGAGGAAGGCCCGATGGGCGAATCCTTCGAGCACGCCTGCAAGACGCTCAAGCCCAAGGCGCTCTATTGCAACCCGACGCTCAACAACCCGACCACCGCCACCATCTCGCGCGCCCGGCGCGAGGCCCTGGCCGACATCGCGCTGCGCTACGCGATCCCGATCATCGAGGACGACGCCTACGCCCTGCTGCCGCGCCAGGTCCCGCCCGCGATCGCCACCCTGGCGCCGGAGCTGACCTACTACATCACCGGCTTCTCGAAAACGCTGGGCGCGGGGCTGCGCAACGCCTACGTGCGGTCGCCGGGCGCGCGGCAGTCGCAGCGGCTGGCCGGCGCACTGCGCGCGACCACCGTGATGGCCTCGCCGATCACCAACGCACTGGCCACGCTGTGGGTGGAGGACGGCACCGCCGACGCGATGCTGCAGGCGATCCGCAACGAGTCGGGCGTGCGCCAGGCGCTGGCGGCCCGCCACCTGGGGGCGCACGGCATCGCCGCGCAGAGCGAAGGCTTCCACCTATGGCTGCCGCTGAGCTCGGCCTGGAGCACGGTGGAGTTCGCCTCCTACCTGCGCTCGCAGAACGTCGGCGTGGTCGCCAGCGCGGCCTTCTCGACCGACGGCTCACCGCCCGAGGCGGTACGGATCTGCCTGGGCGGACCGATGTCGCGCGACGAATGCGACCGTGCCCTGCACCTGATCGCCGACACGCTGGCCCACCCGCGGCATCCGCACGCCACGGTCATGTAGCCGTGGGGCTCGGTCGCCGGACGCTTCGGCCGATCGCGGGCGCCACCCCACGGCGGCGATCCTTGCGGATCAGTTCTCGCACGTATTCGCTGCAGGTGCGTCGCCGCGCTGCGCGACTTGCTCATCCACGAAGGCCTCCAGCGAATCGGGAAGCGAAATGTTCACCGCGCCTGCGCCATCTCACCAGCCAGAATCGCTTCGGCCACCGCCTCGATCCCCGCGTCCGTCAGGTCGCCGGCCGCGACCTTCACCCGCTGCGGCCAGCGGCTGAAGTGCTTCGCCTGCGAGCGCTCGTAGTGCGGGTCGTAGTGCAGCGCCATCAGCTCCGCGAACAGCGGCGCCAGCTCGCCCTCGAGCGCCCACTGCTGCCAGCGCTCCACCACCGCCTTGCCCTGCAGTTCCTTGAGCTTGCCGAGCTGGCCGGCCAAGGCCTCACGGTCGTCGCCGAGGTAGGCGTAGTCGCGCAGCAGATAGGCCAGTCGGGCCTCCGGATCGGCCTGCACCTCGATGCAGTCGGACTCGCGCATGCGCGCTATCAGCGGGATCGGCAGCGACAGCCGGCCGATGCGCGCGCTCTCGCCTTCCACATACAGCGGCCGCGACAAGTCCAGCCCATCGAAGCAGGTCGCGATGCGGGTCTCGAACTGCTTCTGCGAAGGCTGCGGCACGCCGGGCAAGGCGCCCAGCAGGGAGCCCTTGTGGCGGGCGTCGTGCTCGAGGTCGAGCACCTGCTCGCCGCGCGCGGCCAGCGCCTGCAGCACGCGCGTCTTGGCACTGCCGGTGGCGCCGCAGATCACGCGCAGCTGGAGCTGCGGGCAGATCGCCTCGATCTGCGCCAGCACATGATGGCGAAAGCTCTTGTAGCCGCCGGCCAGTTGCTGCGCGTCCCAGCCGACCAGCCGCAGCCAGGTCACCATCGAGCCGCTGCGCAAGCCGCCGCGCCAGCAATAGACCAGCGGCTTCCAGTTCGCGGGCCGGTCGGCGAATTGCTCGCGCAGATGGCGCGCCAGGTTGGCGGCGACCATCGCGCTGCCGACCCGGCGGGCCTCGAAGGCGCCGGTCTGCTTGTAGAGCGTGCCGACGATGCGGCGCTCCTCGTCGTCGAGCACCGGACAGTTGATCGCGCCCGGAATGTGATCGAGCGCGAACTCGGCCGGCGAGCGGGCGTCGATCAGGGTGTCGAAGGCGGGGATGTCGGCCACCCGCGTCGGCGGGCGCTGCCGCTTGTCGTCGTCACGCATAGGCCGGCCCCAGGCCACGGCGCAGCCGGGCGCTCGCCATGTCCACCAGCGCCACCAGGCCGAACATCGCGACCAGCACGGTCATCGCCTGTGGTTGCTGGAAGATCGACAGGTGGAAGTAAAGCAGCTGCCCCAGTCCGCCGCCGCCGACGAAGCCCAGCACGGTGGCCATTCGAATGTTCATCTCCCAACGATACAACGTGTAGGCCACCCACTGCGGCAGAACAAGCGGCAGGCTGCCGTAGCCGAAGGCCGCGACCGCGCCCGAGCCGCTCAGGCGCAGTGCCTGCTCGGGCGCACGCGGCGCATTCTCGAGGCTCTCGGCGAACAGCCGGCCCAGCACGCCGGTGGTGTGCAGCGCCAGCGCCAGGGCGCCGGCGAAGGGGCCGATGCCGGCCGCCAGCACCATCAGGGCGGCCCAGACCAACTCGGGCACGCTGCGCAGGAAGTTGAGCACGAAGCGCGTGATTGCCTGCACGATCACGCCCGAGCGGCCCGAGGCAGGCAGTGCCAGCAGCGCGCCGCCGACGGCGGCCAGCAGCGTGCCAAGCGCCGACACGGCCAGGGTCTGCAGCGCGCCCCATGCGGTCTTCTGCAGGAAGGCGGCGGAGACATCGGGCGGGAAGAACTCGGCGATGAACTTGCCCATCAGCGACAGCGACTCGGCAGTGAACAGCGCGCCGTAGTCGATCGCCAGATAAAGGAAGCTGGCCGCCACCGCGACCAGCACGCCGGCGGTTGCCGCCCAGCAGCGAAGGCAGCGCGGCGGCGCAGCGATGGTGGAGGCATTCATGCCAGCAGCCTCCGCAACGCATGGCTCAGCGCATCCGCCAGCAGGACCAGCAGCAGGAACACCATCAGGATGCTGCTGGCCTCGCCGCCGTTGAGCATCTTCATCGACTGGTCCATCAACTGCCCCAGGCCGCCGGCGCCGACGAAGCCCATCACCACCGAGGCCCGCACCGCGCACTCCCAGCGGTAGACGGTGTAGGAGGTCAGCTCCTGGGCGCAGTTCGGCAGCAGCCCGTAGCACAGCGCCGCCAGCCGGCCGCTGCCGCTTTCGAGCAGGGCCCGGGCGGGCGCCGTGTCGGTCGATTCGAGCACCTCGGCGTAGACCTTGCCGAGCATGCCGCCGTAGGTGATCGCCAGCGCCAGCACGCCCGCGGCCGGGCCCAGTCCCAGCGCGCGCACGAAGATCAGCGCCCAGACGATTTCGGGAATGGCGCGCAGCACCATCAGCAGCCAGCGAGCGAGTTGGCGGACCGCGGCGGCGCGCACGCGGACCGGCCCCGGGCCGATGCGCGACTGCGACAGCGCGCGGGTGGTGACGAAGGCCAGCGGCGCGCCGATGAGAAATGCCAGGGCGGTGCCGGCCGTGGCCATCGCCACGGTCTCGAGCGTGGCCTTGGCGAGCAGCGCCAGGAAATCGGGCGCGGTCGCCGGCGGCAGGAAGCCCGCCAGGAAGCCGCCGATGACCTGCAGGTTGCCGGCACCGAAAAGAGCCGAGGGATGAAACTCCGACAGCTGCAGCAAAGGCCAGGCGATCACCAGCGCGACCAGCCAGCCGACCCCTCGCCGCCGGGCCAATGGATCGCGCAGCGCCGGCCGGGCCGTCATTCGTAGAGCGCCTTCAGCATCGCGTCGCTGACCTCGCCGACCGGCCGGTCGAACACGATGCGGCCGTCGCGCATGCCGACGATGCGCGGGAACCAGCGCAGCGCCAGGTCGACCGCGTGCAGCGAGGCCACCAGCGTCGCGCCGGTTGCCTCGCCCTGCCGCACCAGCTGCTGCAGCGTGGCGTCGGCCAGCGCGGGGTCGAGCGCCGACACCGGTTCGTCGGCCAAGAGCAAGGCCGGCCGCTGGTACAGCACGCGGGCGATGCCCACCCGCTGAAGCTGGCCCCCCGACAGGCGATCGCAACGGTCGAACAGCCGGTCCTCGAGCGCCAGCCGCGACAGCGCCTCGTGCGCGCCCGGCAGGTCGGAGGGGCGCAGCAACAGCGACCCGAGCGCGCGCGGCAGGGACCACTGGCCGAGCCGCCCCGCGAGCACGGCGGTGACGACGCGCAGCCGCGGCGCGATCGGCGGGCTCTGGTGCACGGTGCCGATGCGCGCACGCAGCCGGCGCAGCGCCGGCGCCGGCAGCTGCCAGGGGGATTCGTCGAGCAGTCGCACCGCGCCTTCGCCGGGCCGCAGCGCCGCGCCGAGCACGCGCAGCAGCGTGGTCTTGCCGGCGCCCGAGGGGCCGATGATGGCCAGTCGTTCGCCAGTGCCGGCCGCCAGCGTCACGCCTTGCAGCGCGCGGTGGCCGTTCGGATGCACCAGGCCGACCGCAGCGAGCGAGAAGCTCACGCCGCCGGCCCTGCGAGCGGCAGGGGCCGCATCACTTGATCAGGCCGGCCGACTTGGCCGCAGCCTCGATGCCGTCGTAGTTCGACGACTGGGTCGGGATGAACTTGCTGGCGCGCTGCAGGTCCATGATGTCCTTGTGGGCCGGGTCCGCGGGATCGAGCTTCAGGAAAGCCTCGGTCAGCTTCTTCGTCACGGCCGGATCGAGCCCCGGGCGCACCGTCCAGTTGTAGTCGTAGTAGGTCGGCGTGGTGGCCAGCACGCGCACCTTGGCCGCGTTCGGGTTCTTCGCTTCGACCAGCTTGTCCCAGACCGAGGCATTGAGCACGCCGGCCTCGGCCCGCGCGGCGGCGACGAAGGCCACGGTGGCATCGTGCGCGCCGGAGAAGGCCACGGTCTTGAAGTCGCGCTCGGGATCGATGCCGGCCTGCAGCAGGAAATAGCGCGGCATCAGGCTGCCCGAGGTGGAGGATGGCGCGCCGAAGGCGAAGGTCTTGCCTTTCAGGTCGGCCAGGGTCTTGGCGCTGCTGTCGATCGGCACGATGAACTTGCTGGTGAAGACCTTGTCCTCGGCGCGCTGCACGATCGGCACCACGCCGCCTTGGGTGCGGATGCGCGCCTGCACGAAGGTGAAGCCGCCGAGCCAGGCGAGGTCGAGCTTGTCGGTCGCGAGGCCCTCGACGACCGCCGCGTAGTCGGTCACGGGGGTGAACTTCACCTCCAGGCCGGTTTCCTTCTGCAGGTAGTCGCCCAGCGGCTTGAACTTGCGCTGCAGTTCGGTCGGCGCCTCGTCGGGAATGGCGGAGACGCGCAGCACCTTGCCCTGGGCCAGGACGGCCACGGCACAGGCGGACAGGGCCAGCGCGATGGCGAGGCGGCGGAGTGTTTTCATCGGGGAAAGACGCAGGAGCGTAGGAAAGCGGACAAACGCCATTGTAGAAAGGCGCACCGGCGCTCCTGCTTCGATAATGGGCACCCGTCCGATCCGCTTCCCGCCATGACCGAATCCCCCTCCTCCCGCCCCGTCAACCCGCTGGCGCCGCTGCGCCTCACCAGCTTCTCGCACGGCGGGGGCTGCGGCTGCAAGATCGCGCCCGGCGTGCTCTCGCAGATCCTCAAGAGCGGTGCTGGCGGCCTGATGCCGCCCGAGCTGATGGTCGGCATCGAGACCGCCGACGATGCCGCGGTCTACCGGCTGAACGACCGCCAGGCCCTGATCGCGACCACCGACTTCTTCATGCCGATCGTCGACGACCCGTACGAGTTCGGCCGCATCGCCGCCACCAATGCGATCAGCGACGTCTACGCGATGGGCGGCAAGCCGATCATGGCGCTGGCGCTGGTCGCGATGCCGGTCAACCAGCTGCCGCTCGAGGCCATCGGCGAGATCGTGCGCGGCGGCCAGGACGTCTGCCGCGCGGCCGGCATCCCGATCGCCGGCGGCCACACCATCGACTCGGTCGAGCCGATCTACGGGCTGGTGGTCATGGGACTGGTCGACCCGGCCCAGGTCAAGCGCAACGCCGATGCCCGGCCCGGCGACGTGCTGGTGCTCGGCAAGCCGCTGGGCGTCGGCGTGCTCTCGGCGGCGCTCAAGAAGGAACAGCTGCCGGAGGCCGGCTACCGCCAACTGATCGACAGCACGACCCGGCTCAACACGCCGGGCATCGCGCTGGCGGCGCTGCCAGGCGTGCATGCATTGACCGACGTCACGGGCTTCGGCCTGGCCGGCCACACGCTCGAACTCGCGCGCGGGGCCGGACTGAGGGCCGTGGTCGAGTGGTCGAAAGTGCCGTTGCTCGCGGGTGTCGAGGCGCTGGCCGCCGAAGGCTTCGTGACCGGCGCCTCGAGCCGCAACTGGAGCGGCTACGGCGCCGAGGTGGAACTCGCCGCGGGCCTGCCCGCCACCGCGCAGGCGCTGGCGAGCGACCCGCAGACCGCCGGCGGGCTGCTTGTGAGCTGCGCGCCCGAGGTGGTCGATGCGGTGCTGGAGATCTTCCGCAGCGAAGGCTTCGGTGCCGCGGCGGCGATCGGCCATACCGAAGCCGGTGCCGCGGGTTTGCGCATCCTGGCCTGAAGCCTCACGGTGCGCGCGACCCCTGGCCGGGCGGCTCCAGCGCGACACCCAGCCGTTTCGCCAGCCGGATCAGGTTGGCGCGGTCGAGGCCGAGCGACTGCGCCGCCGCCGCCCGGTTGAAACCATGCGCCGCGAGCGCCGTGCGGACCCGTTCCCGCTTCAGCGCATCGACCGCGTCCTGAAGCAATTCGCCCTCTCGCCCGCTGCCGGCCGCACTGTCGGGCCCGGCCACCGTGGCGTCGCCCGCGGCCGACAGTGCATTGCCGGGGTGCGCCTCCAGTTCCAGGTCTTCCGCGCCCAGGCTCAGGATGCGCGGCCGCTGCGGGTGCCGGGCGCGCGCCTTCAGCACGCTGCGGCCGAGCAAGTGCTCCAGTTCGCGCACGTTGCCCGGCCAGCCATAGGCCAGCAGCGCCGCCTGCGCGCTCGGATCCAGCCGGGCGGCGCCGACGCCGAGACGGGAACGGTTCTCCTCGAGGAAGAAGCCGCTGAGCAGCAGCACGTCGCGGCCCCGCTCCCGCAACGGTGGCACACGCAGCGGATAGGCGCTCACGCGGTGATAGAAGTCGGCCCGCAGCCGCCCGGCCCGCACCTCTTCGGCGAGATCGCGGTTGCTGGCCGCGATCAGGCGCACATCCACGCGGTGCTCGCGGTCGGAGCCCAGGCGCTGCAGCTGGCCGCTCTGCAGCACACGCAGCAGCTTGGCCTGCACCGGCATCGAGAGCTCGCCGACCTCGTCGAGAAACAGCGTGCCGCCGTCGGCCAGCTCGAACTTGCCCGGCCGGTCGCCGGTGGCGCCCGTGAAGGCGCCCTTCACGTGGCCGAAGAGTTCGCTCTCGACCAGCGTCTCGGGCAAGGCTGCGCAGTTGAGACTGATCATCGGTCGCGCCGCCCGCGCCGAGCCGGCATGGATCGCCTCCGCGACCAGTTCCTTGCCGACGCCGGTCTCGCCCTGGATCAGCACCGACAGCTCGCTGCCGGCGACCAGCCGGATGTCGGCCAGCAACTGGCGCATGGCCGCACTGCGCCCGATCAGCTCGCGCGCCCGCGGCGCGGCGGCGAGCCTGAAGCCCTCCGCGCGCAGGCTCTCGAGCGCGACCCGGTTCTCGAGCTGCTCGATGCGGCCGGCCACGGTCACGATCGCTGCGGCCAGGTTCGCGAACAGTTGCAGCGCCGCCAGGTCTCCGCGCGAGAAGCGGTCGGCCTGCAGCGCGTCGAGCGTCAGCAGGCCCCAGATCCGCTGGTTGAGCTGGATCGGGCAGCCGACGCAATCGTGCACGTCGAGGCCGCCGTGCACGCCCTCCACCAGGCCGTCGTACGGGTCCGGCAGCGGACTGTCGGACGGAAAGCGCAAGGGCCCGCCCGCTCCCAGCAGCGCAGCGAAGCGCGGGTGCTCGGCGATCCGGAAACGGCGGCCCAGCGTGTCGCGGCTCAAGCCATCGACCGCCAGCGGCAGCAGACTGCCGTCCTCCAGCCGAAGCAGCGCCGCCGCATCGCAGGGCAGCAGCAGGCGCAGCGCCTGCAGCAGGCGGCGGTAGAGTTCCTCGCCGGGCAGGCCGGCGCCCATGTCCGCCAACAGCGGCGCAACCGCCTCGAGCAGCTTGTCGGCAGTCAGATGGACACGTTGATGAGTCATTGAGACACGATGTTAGCTGGGTCAAAGAGACACTGATCGCGCCAAGTCATTGATTTTCCTGGCGGGTGCGCCTGGAACGGGTATTGCAGTGCACAAGACATTCAATGTGCACTCCAGGAACCCTTCCATGCTGACCACCCAACAAAAGTCCATCGTCACCGCCACCGTGCCGCTGCTCGAAACCGGCGGCGAGGCGCTGACGACCCACTTCTACCGGATCATGCTCGGCGAGCATCCGGAAGTGCGGCCGCTCTTCAACCAGGCCCACCAGGCCAGCGGCGAACAGCCGCGTGCGCTCGCCAACGGCGTGCTGATGTATGCGAAGAACATCGACCGGCTCGAGGCGCTCGGCGATCTCGCCGGCCAGATCGTCAACAAGCACGTCGCGCTGCAGGTGCAGCCCGAGCACTATCCGATCGTCGGCGCCTGCCTGCTGCGCGCGATCCGCGAGGTGCTGGGTGCCGAGATCGCCACCGACGAGGTCATCGCCGCCTGGGCCGCCGCCTACGGCCAGCTTGCCGACATCCTGATCGGCGCCGAGAAGCAGGCCTACGACGAGCGCGCCGACGGGCCCGGCGGCTGGCGCGGCGCCAGGTCGTTCACGGTGGTGAAGAAAGAGGTCGAGAGCGAGGAGATCCATTCCTTCTATCTCGCGCCGACCGATGGCGGCCCGATCCTCGACTTCAAGCCCGGCCAGTACATCGGCCTGCGGCTGGTGGTCGACGGCCAGGAGATCCGCCGCAACTACTCGCTGTCGGCGGCGCCGAACGGCAAGACCTACCGCATCAGCGTCAAGCGCGAAGCCGGCGGCCTGGCGTCCAACTACCTGCACGACCAGCTCGGCGAAGGCGGCACGGTCGAGCTGTTCCCGCCTGCGGGCGCCTTCACGCTGGAGGCCAGCGAGCGGCCGCTGGTGCTGATCAGCGGCGGCGTCGGCATCACGCCGACGCTGGCGATGCTCGAGGCTGCGCTGAAGACCTCGCGCGCCGTGCATTTCATCCATTGCGCACGCACCCGCGGCGTGCACGCCTTCCGCCAAGCCATCGATGCGCTGGCGCACAAGCACCCGCAGCTCGAGCGCTTCTATTGCTACGAGGAGGTTGCCAGGGACGCAGCGCAAGCCGATGCACCGCACGCGGTGGGCCGGCTCGACGCCCAGAAGCTTGCACAGTGGCTGCCGGCGACGCGCGACATCGATGCCTACTTCCTCGGCCCGAAGCCCTTCATGCAGCAGGTGAAGAGCGCGCTGCGAACCCTGGGCGTGCCGGATCGGCAGGCCCGCTACGAGTTCTTCGGGCCGGCCTCGGCGCTCGAATAGGGCCTCTTCAGAACTTGAAGCCGGCGCCGAAGTAGGGACCGCCCAACGCGATCTTGTTGAGCACGCGGTCGTCGAACGTGTAGCTCAGGTAGCGATAGCCGAACTTCAGCGACACGGTGGGCGAATACTGGTAGCTGGCACCGGCCAGGGCCTGCCAGCTCGAGGTCGCACTGCCTTCACCCACATCCAGGTAGCCGAGCAGAGACCACTTGTCATTGAGCGGCATGAGGGCGCGCACGCCCACGATGCCGTTCCAGGCACCGCCCGAGTCCTCGATCTGGCCTCCCAGACCCCGCAGGCTCGGCGAGATGTTCACGTCGGCCTTGACATTGGCGTAGCGGCCGCCGCCGAGCACGTCGACCGCCACCGGTCCGTTGAGCACGCGGTAGGTGCCGGCCAGGGTGTAGACCTGCTGCACGTAGTCGACGTCGTAGCCGCCCAGGAGCCCGCCGGCGACCTGATTGGAGACGCCGAGCTTGATGTACTGCATGTCGAGAAAGCCGCCCCAGTCGCCCTTGCGGGCCTCCAGCGTGCCCATGGCGCCGAATTCAAGCGCCTTCAGCAGGGTCATGGAATTCACCGAGACGGTGCTGCCGGGCAGCGGGCCGAACTTGAAGTCCGAGCGGACACCGGCCGTCCACAGATAGGGCACGAATTCGAACTGCCAGTCGTTGGTCGATGGAATGTTCTGGGCCGCCACCGGCAGGCATGCCAGCGTGGCGCCGAGGCCGCAGAAGGTGAAGAGGAAGGACCTCGCCGGGAACCGGCCGTGCAGGGTTGGACGCATCGTGTTCGTGGCCTCAGTTGAATTTTGAGCACGACATGATAGGGCCCGGCGGCTACCCGCGAGGCGACATTCGCGGCCGGCATGCGATGCTCAAGCGGAGCCCGGCGCCGAGGCCCCGACTGGCAGCCGGTCGATGATCAGCCGGGCCATCGGCGACGGCGTGCGCCCGTTCAGCGTCACGATGCCCATCTCGGACGCGGTGGACACCAGGCCCTTGACCTCCAGCGCCCGCAGCTGGCCGTCCTCGACCTCCTTCGCCACCGCCGCGTGCGGTGCGGCGAGCACGGAGTCGCATTCGAGCGCGATGGCCTTCAGCAGCCCGACGTCGTCGCATTCGAGCGCCAGCGAGAGCTCGCTCGCCGACGGCAGGCCCGCCAGCCGCGCGAGCGCGGCCCGCACGCCCGCGGGCAGCCGCACAGACAGCACCCCGTGCGCCCACAATTTCGGCAGCGTCACCGGCCCGCGGCGTGCGAGCGGGTGGCCGTCCCGCACGTAGAAGCCACCGGACTCCTGCCGCAGCGGACGCAGCGCGAGGCTGCTGTCGGTCGGCAGGTCGCGCGTGTCGGCGACGAAGAACTCGATGTCCTCCTCCCGCAATCGCGTCAGCAGCAACTGCCAGTTGCTGATCTCGACCCGCAGGTTGATCGCGGGGAACTCGCGCCGCATCGACGCCAGCAGCGGCGCAAGAAAGGTCGCAGCCGGAAACGGCCCGGCGCCGAAGGCGGTGTCACCGAGCTCCAGGCTGCGGTAGAGCGCGATGTCGCGCTCCAGGCAGCGGTTGTCGAACACCAGACGGCGCGCCCGGGCGACGATGAATTCGCCGGCTGGCGTGGGCACCACCTCCTGGCTGCCGCGATCGAACAGCAGCAACCCGAGCTCGGCCTCGGCCGCCTGGATGCTGCGCGTGAGGGCCGGCTGGCTCAGGTGCACCTGCTCGGCCGCGCGGACGAAGCTGCGCCTGTCGGCCACGGCGACGATGTGCGTCCAACGCTTGAGGTCCATGCGACTCCTCGGCGGCCAATTGCAGCCTCTGCATTGAGGTTATCTTCACTATGCATTGAACTCAATAGGTGGAAACTCAACAATCGCGGCCAAGGAGCCTTGACAAGGGGTGGCCTATGCGATCCATCACGCGACCGGCAAGCGCGTGCGCGACCTGCCGATCCGCTTCGAGCAGGTGATGTGAGGACCGCGGCTGGTTCGCTCGCCGGGTTGCCGGCGAACGGCGGTCTGGTCGGTGCGTTCATGGGGATGAGGTCCTCGGGTGATGATGGCTCGGGGTTGCGTCATCAATCCCAGCGCGGTGCCAGGCCGTCGGGATCGACCAGACGGGCGCCTTTGTCCAGCGCGTCGATCCGCGCCATCTCCGCATCGCTCAGCCGCAGTGCGGGCGCCTGGAGGTTGCTTTCCAGATTGACGCGCTTCGTCGACGAGGGAATGACCGCGAGGCCGTGCTGCATGGCCCAGGCCAGCGTGACCTGTGCGGGCGTCGCGCCGCGCTGCCGCGCGACGTCCTGGATCACCGGCTCCTGCAACGCCTTGCCGTAACCCAGCGTCATGTACGAGGTGGTGTGGATGCCCCGCGCCGCGGTGAACGCAACCACCTTGCGGTTCTGCAGCGCGGGGTGCAGTTCGATCTGGTGCGTCGCGATGCGCTCGGCGCCGACGGCGTCGATGGCTTCACGCAGCAGCGCGATGTTGAAGTTCGAGACGCCGATGCGCCTGGCCAGGCCCCGGTCCTGCGCCTCGGCCAGCGCGCCCATGAACTCCGCCACCGGCACCGCATCGCCGGGCGAAGGCCAATGGATCAGCGCCAGGTCCACGTGGTCGGTGCGCAGCTTGCCGAGGCTGACCTTCAGGCTCGCAACGAGCTTGTCCTTCGCCAGGTGCTCGGTCCAGATCTTGGTGGTGATGAAAAGATCCGCGCGGGCCACGCCGCTTTCGGCGATGGCCTGGCCCACCTCGGCTTCGTTGCCGTAGATCTGGGCCGTGTCGACCAGGCGGTAGCCGAGATCGAGGCCGTTCCTGACCGAGTCGATGACTGTCTGGCCCTGCAGGCGGAAAGTGCCGAGGCCGAAGGCCGGAATAGCGTTGTTCATGAGATGTCCTTGTGGGTGAAGCCGAGAGCGGGGGTTGGCGATTTGTTCAGTGGCCGACGGGCAAGGGGCCGTGGGCCCGCACCGGGATGCCGGCACGCCGGTCCAGCACGCCGCTCCACTGCGTGAGCGCCAGCGACGACAGCACCACGAGTGCGCCGATCCAGGGCGTATGCATCAAGCCCAGGTGCGTCACGATCAGGCCGCCGGCCCAGGCCGCGAGAGCGATCCCGAGGTTGAAGGCTGCGATATTCAGGCCCGAAGCCACGTCCACCGCCTGCGGCGTGAAGCGCGCAGCCTGCTTGACCACATACACCTGCAGGCCGGGCACGTTGCCGAAGGCGACCGCGCCCCACAGCAGCACGGTGATCAGGGCCAGCCACTTGTGCGGCGCCGTGAAGTTGAACAGCAGCAGGACGGCAGCCAGCAGCGCGAAGATGATCCTGAGTGCCGGAATCGGGCCCTTGCGGTCGGCCAGCTTGCCGCCCCAGAGGTTGCCCGCGGCCACCGAGACGCCGTACACCAGCATCACCCAGCCCACCGCGCCGGCGTCAAAGCCCGAAACCTCCTGCAGGATCGGCGCGAGGAAGGTGAAGGGGATGAAGGAGCCGCCGTAGCCGATGGCCGTCTTGGCATACACGAGCAGCAGCCGCGGCTCGCCCAGCACCCTGGCCTGCTGCACGAGAGAGGCCGGCGGCGTGTGCTTGATGTTGTTCGGCACGAAAACCCAGCTGCCGATGAAGGCGACCACGCCGAGCGCGGAGACCGCCAGGAAAGTCTCGCGCCAGCCGAATTGCTGGCCGATGAAGGTGCCCAGCGGCACACCGGTCACCAGCGCGACGGTGAGGCCGGTGAACATGATCGCAATGGCGCTGGCCGCCTTCTCCTTCGGCACCAGGCCGGTGGCGATGGTGGAGCCGATCGAGAAGAACACGCCATGCGCGAGGCCAGTCAGCACGCGCGCCACGATCAACGACTCGTAGCTCGGCGCCTTCCAGGCCAGCAGGTTGCCGGCGGTGAACAGCGCCATCAGGCCGAGCAGCAGCGCCTTGCGCGGCAGCTTGCCCGTGAGCGCGGTCAGCACCGGCGCGCCGATCGCGACGCCCAGCGCGTAGAGGCTGATCAGCAGGCCGGCCGAGGGCAGCCCGATGCCGAGGTCGGCCGCGACGGTGGGAAGAAGGCCGACGATCACGAACTCCGTCGTGCCGATGGCGAATGCGCTGAGCGTCAGCGCGAACAAGGCAATGGGCATGTAGACACTCCTGGGGAATGGGACGGAGTGTGGCCGCATGATCCTTGCAGAAAAACACTGTTCTGCTCAGAACACAATTGACTTGGAATCAACAATCGATACGGAGCGGCAGATCATCTGTCGCATGCGCAAGCAGCGAGCGGCCTGAGCAGAGCCGCGCGCAGTTCACCGATGCGATCGTCGAGAAAGCAGAACGGGCCGGATGGCGAAGCTCATGGGCGGCCCCCGGCTCAGGGGCTGAACAGCCCCTCCAGCGTCGCCCGCATCACGGCGGCGTCGGCCGTCCGTCCCGTCCAGTGCGCGATGCTGATCAAGCCCTGGTTCACCAGCATTCCCAACCCATCGAGCGTGACGCAGCCGCGTTGCGTCGCCGCTTCGATGAGCGCTGTACGCGGCGGATTCGGAATGACGTCGGCCACCACCATGCCGGGGTGCAAACTGTCGGTGTCGAGATCGGGCATCGCGCCGACGTTCGGGAACAGCCCGATCGAGGTCGCGTTGACAACGATGCCGGTCTGCCTGTCCACGCGATGATGCGGCGTCCAGGGCACGGCGCTCGCCTGCGCGCCGGTGCGCTGGCTGATCAGCTCGGCCAGTTCGCGCGCCGGTTCGGCACGCCTGTTGACGATGGTGATGTGGCCCGCGCCAGCCAGCGCGAGTTCGACCGCGATGGCACGCGCTGCGCCGCCGGCACCGAACAGCGTGACCCGGCTGCCGCCCGGTTCGGCCACCGTGCGCAGCGAGTCCAGGAAGCCCTGGCCATCGGTGTTCTCGCCCACCAGACGGCCTTCTCGCAGCACCACACAATTCACGGCACCGATCAGGGCCGCCGAGGGTGCCAGGGCATCCAGATGCTCGATCACCGCAAGCTTGTGCGGAATCGAACAATTGAAGCCGGCCCATCCCATGGCGCGCGCACCTCGCACGGCGTCGCCCAACATGGCGGCAGGCACGTCGCAGTTGATATAGCGTGCATCGAGCCCGAGCGCACGGTACGCCGCCTCGATCATCGCCACCGTCGGATTCTCGTCGGCCGGTGACGCGAAGGATCCCGTCAACAAGCTCAGGAAATGGTGTTCGGTGTTCATGCGTTCATTCTCCCGCGAGGGCTTCCCGCCATGGTCGGCGGGCTGGGGCAAGCAGAGAAGGCGTGCGTTGAGTTCAACACTGCTTCTGCCAGCGGCACGCGTACGGGGCACCCAAAAACCGGGCGACGAAGGGAACAACTGCAGCCGTCGCGCGCTCAAACCCATCTACGTTGCAAGTACGCCGATCGGCAACGGTCGGCGGCTCTCCAGAGCCATCCAGAGTGGACCACCCACCGATGGCTCTCTTTTTTGCTCGTCTCGCTCGCAAAAAAGACACCCAGCGCACGATCTGGCTATTTTTGCCATAATGGCAATTCCACTCGGAGCTTGCCATGATCACCGCCTTGCCCGCCCTCCACGACCTGCCGCGCCAGAACGCCTCGCAGGTCAAGAACAAATGGGGCGACGTCGTGCGCCAGGTTCGCCAGAGCGGCAGCGTGGCCATCACGAACCATGCCGCGGTCGAGATGGTGCTGCTCGATGCCGCCACCTACCAGCAGCTGACCGAAGACCTGATGACGCTCCAGGCGCGCGAGCAGTCGGTGCTCGAAGAGCTGTCCGGCCGCTTCGACAGCCGCCTCGCCGTGCTGCAGCAACCCGAGGCGGCCCAGCGGGTCGGCGCCTTGTTCGAGGCCCGCGGCAAGCTGGCCCGGCGCCCGAAGGCCGGCGCTTCGTTCTGATGGCCCCAGCGGGCGCTGCGCGGCCCTTCATCTTCGTGCTGGCCGGCGTCAATGGCGCCGGCAAGAGCTCGGTCGGCGGCGCCCTGCTCGCCGAGCACGGCCTGGCCTGGTACAACCCCGACAGCTATGCGCGCGAACTGGTCGCGCAGCTCGGGCTCGAGGTGGTCGACGCCAACAGCCGCGCCTGGGAATACGGCCGCAGCCAGCTCGCCGCCGCGATCGCCAGCGGCCGCAACTACGCCTTCGAGACCACGCTCGGCGCCAACACCATCCCCGAACTGCTCGCCCAGGCCTCGCGCAGCCACGACCTGGTCATGCTCTTCTGCGGCCTCGCTTCGGCCGAGATGCACCTGCGGCGCGTCCGGGCCCGGGTCGCCTGCGGCGGCCACGACATCCCGGTCGCCAAGATCCGCGAACGCTGGATCAGCTCGCGCATGAACCTGATCCGCCTGATGCCGCTGCTGGCGCGCCTGCAGTTGTTCGACAACAGCGCCGAGGCGGCACCGGGCGAGGAGATTCCCGAGCCGGTCCTGCTGCTCGAGATGGTCGGCGGCCGCCTCGTGTTCCCCGAAGCCGACGATGCCGCGGCGCTGGAGGCCACACCCGAATGGGCCCGGCCGATCGTGCAGGCCGCGATCGAGCAGCAGGGCTGAACCGGCTCCCGCTGAGGACCGCCGAGGAAGACGTCGCGGAGCGCCTTCGGCATACTTCAGCCCGCTCTCGAACGCAGTCCTCGGAAAGGGACCCTGTGAAAAGAAGACGTCTGGTCCAGCTCGCCGCCGCCATCCCCTTCGCCCATCCGTGGGCGACGCCGGTGCACGCGGCGGCCACCGCCTCCCGCGTGCGTCCGGGCGATCCGGGCTGGCCCTCCGACGCGCAATGGAAGCAGTTCGGCGAACAACTGGGCGGCGACGCGCTGCTGAAGGTGCAGTCGCCGTTCGCGCCCTGCCTCGAAGCAGCTGCCGGGCCCGCCTGCACGCAGTTCTTCAAGGCGGTCCGCAACCCTTACTTCCTCGGCGACGACATCGGCCTGACGCAGACCCTCGGCTGGGTCGGCGCCTGGACCTCGAGCCCCAGCGTCCATGCGGTGTCGGCCCGCAGCACCGGCGACGTCGCCGCGGCGGTCGACTTCGCGCGCGACAACCGGCTGCGCCTGGTGGTCAAGGGCGGCGGCCACAGCTACCAGGGCACCTCCAACGCGCCCGATTCGCTGCTGGTCTGGACCCGCCGGATGAACCAGGTCACGTTGCATGAGTCCTTCGTCGCCCGGGGCTGCGAGGCGCAGGCGGCACCCACGCGAGCGGTCTCGGTCGGCGCCGGGGCGATCTGGGCCCATGTCTACGACGCGGTGAGCACGCGCGGCGGCGGCTACGTGCAGGGCGGCGGCTGCATGACCGTCGGCGTCGCCGGGCTGGTGCAAAGCGGCGGCTTCGGCAGCTTCTCGAAGGCCTACGGCCTGGCCTCGGCCAGCCTGCTCGAGGCCGAGGTGGTGACCGCCGACGGCCAGGTGCGGATCGCCAACGCCTGCAGCGAGCCGGAGCTGTTCTGGGGCCTCAAGGGAGGTGGCGGAGGCAGCCTCGGCGTGGTCACGCGCCTGACCCTGAAGGTCCACGCCCTCCCCGAATTCTTCGGCGCGGTCAACATGACGATCAAGGCATCTTCGGCGCCGGCCTTCCGCCGCCTGATCGGCCTCGTCGTCGACTTCTACGCCGGCAACCTGCACAACCCGCACTGGGGCGAGCAGATCCGCCTGCGGCCGGACGACACGCTGCGTCTCGCGATGGTGTTCCAGGGCCTGAGCCGCAGCGAAGCGCAGGCGGTCTGGCAGCCCTTCCTCGATGCCGTCGAGGCGCAGCCCGACGCATTCAGGATCGAGTTCTCGCCGCTCAAGATCGTCTCCACCTCGGCGCGCGACTTCTGGGCGCCGACGCTGTTCAAGCGCGTGCTCGGATTCATCAGCACCGACGACCGGCCCGGTGCGCCGCCGGGCAATGTCTTCTGGCCCGGCGACCAGGGCCAGGCGGGACAGGTGCTGCACGGCTATCAATCCGCCTGGCTGCCTGCCGCGCTGCTGCATCCCGAGCGCCGACAGGGCCTGTGCGATGCCCTGTTCGACGCCAGCCGGCACTGGGGCCTGTCGATGCACGTCAACAAGGGGCTGGCCGGCGCGCCGCCCGAGGTCATCGCCGCCGCCCGCGACACGGCGATGAACCCGGCGGTGCTGGACGCCTTCGCGCTGGTGATCTGCGGCGCCGACGGACCGCCGGCCTTGCCCGGCGTGGCGGGGCACGAGCCCGACGCCGCCCTCGCGCGGCGCCAGGCGGCAGCGATCGGCCGTGCGGTCGACGAACTGCGCAAGCGGGTGCCGCAACCCGGCTCCTACCTGTCGGAGAGCAACTACTTCGAGCCCGACTGGCAGCGCTCCTTCTGGGGCAGCAACTACCCGCGGCTGCTCGCAGCCAAGGAGCGCTACGATCCCGACGGCCTCTTCTTCGTCCACCACGGCGTCGGCAGCGAACGCTGGAGCGCCGACGGCTTCACGAAAATTGCATGATGGAAACCCTTGCCTTGCGCCACATCGACGACCTACCGGGACCGCGCGGCGCCCCATTGATCGGCAACCTGCTGCAGATCGATGCCCCGCGCATGCACCAGCAGCTGGAGCAATGGTGCCGCGAGTTCGGTCCCTTCTTCAAGCTGCGGATGGGCCGGCGCAGACTGCTGATCGTCGGCGATCACGAGGCCGTGGCCACAGCGCTGCGCGACCGGCCCGAGGGCTTCAAGCGCACGGCCCGCTTCGAGGCCGTGGCCAGCGAGATGGGCCTCAAGCCGGGCCTCTTCGGCGCCAATGGCGAGGACTGGCGGCGGCAGCGCCGAATGGTCATGGCCAGCTTCGACCCGGCGCACGTGCGGCACTACTTCCCGTCGCTGCAGAAAGTCGCCGAGCGGCTGGTCGGCCGATGGCAGGCGGCCACGCGGCGCGGCGATGCGATCGACCTCCAGGCCGACCTGATGCGCTACACCGTCGACACGATCGCCGGGCTCGCCTTCGGTGCCGAGGTCAACACGCTGGAGTCCGACGGCGACGTGATCCAGCAGCATCTCGACAAGATCTTCCCGGCGCTGGTCAGGCGGATGCTGGCGCCGCTGCCGACCTGGCGCCTGCTGCCGACCCGGGCCGACCGCGAACTGAAGCACGGCGTGCAGGCAGTCAACGAGGCGGTGACGGGGTTCATCGCCGAGACGCGCCGCCGGCTGGAGGCCGACCCCACGCTGCGCACGCACCCCCGCAACCTGCTGGAGGCGATGGTCGCAGCGGCCGACCAGCCCGGCAGCGGCATCACCGACGTGCAAGTGGCCGGCAACGTGTTCACCATGCTGCTGGCCGGCGAGGACACGACCGCCAACACCATCGCCTGGATGATCGACCTGCTATGGCGTCACCCGGCGGCCCTGCAGCGCGCCACCAGCGAAGTGCGCGGCGTCCTCGGCGACGCGCGATGCCCGAGCTTCGAGCAGCTGGCGCAGCTCGATTTCGTCGAGGCCTGCGCCCACGAGACGATGCGGCTCAAGCCGGTGGCGCCGATCCTCGCGCTGCAGGCCGAACGGGACACCCGGCTGGGCGACGTCGAGGTGCCGGCCGGCACGGTGGTCATCAACCTGATGCGCGTCGACAGCGTGAGCGACAGCCATCTGGCGCAGGCCGAGGCCTTCGAGCCCGGGCGCTGGCTGGCCGATGGCCCGGCCGGTGCCGCGGCCAGCAGCGCGAAGCGCGTCTCGATGCCCTTCGGCGCCGGGCCGCGCATGTGCCCCGGACGCTACCTTGCGCTGCTCGAAATGAAGATGGCGATGGCCCAGCTGTTGAACTGCTTCGACATCGAAAGCGTCGACACGCCGGACGGCCAGCCGGCGCGCGAGCATCTCTCCTTCACGATGACGCCGATCGGCCTGCGCATGCGGCTGCGCGTGCGCGGCTGATCGGGGCGCGCCCGCCTCAGGGCTTCTGGCGCTCCGGTTCATTGTGAGACTGATGAATGCCCGCCGATGCGCGGGCAGCGGGATATCGCCGGGCCCTTCAAGACGTGTCATATCTTCGAGAATCACTCGGTCTCGCGGCTGCCTGTGAGGGTGCGCTCCCCATCGGCCCGATGCATGTCGAGCATGGCGCCGCTGAAGGCCCAGGCCGTGGTCGATTCCAGGGCCGCGATGAACGCCCGCTCCTGCTGCATCACGCCCTCTGCCGGGCAGTGCCTGCGCGTGGCGGCCACGGGTCCGATGGCGATCTGGTTGCCGTTGCTGCTGTAGGTGGCGCGAAAGGTGTTGCAGCCGCCGAAGCCCTTGACGATGCCGTCGCCGAAGGACAGTGAGAGCGTGGTCCCAAGCAGCGGGCTCACGACGGCCTGCCGCCCGTTGTTGAAGCCGGTGATGTTCGAGCGCAGGCCGGCGAGCGCAGGGGCCGGCTCGGCCTTGAACACGAGCACGGCCTGCCCGTCCTCGGACAGCAGGCCCAGGCGCTCGCCGGTGCGCACCGGCCGGAACGAACCCGACAGGGCCCGCTGCACGGCGGTCTCCAGCGCCATCGATGCCGGGTCGCAGGCCATCATCGAACCGGCCAGCGAGCCGATCTCCAGCCGGCCCGGCTTCAATGCATAGCTGCCGAAATACCGGTTGCATCCCGAGAAGCCGTCGACGCGGCCGCCCTTGAAGCGGGCCGTGACCGACTGCGGCCCGCTGGGCAGCGCCGCGCCGTCGAAGCCGCGCAATTCGGTGAGGCGCCAGGTCGGGCCCTCGACCGATGCCAGGGCCGGCGCTGCGCTGCGCTGCGGCTGCGCGGCGCCGACGACACCCGCCGCAAGCAAGACCAGCATGACAATTTTCTTCATTCGATGTTCCCCCGGAGATCGAAGCCGGCATCTTAGTCATGGCCCGAAGCGACCCGCGTCGCCGCGACTCGGCAACGCCCTCCACAACCCTTCTTCGTCGTGTTTGACACAGGCGAAAACCCAAGCGCAATATCCACCGCGACTCGTACGCAACGGCAACCTGACGGAGAAGGCGATGACAATGAAACTGCACATGCGCACGGCGCTGGCTGCGGCGTGCATGGCGCTGGCGATGGCGGCCTTGCCGGCTCGCGCGGCCGAAGTCCCCGTCGTCACCGGCGAACAATGGACCACCTCGAGCGAGGCCGTCAAGAAGGCCTATCTCGTCGGCATCGCCAATCTGGTCCAGGTCCAGACCGCCTACTTCGCGGCGAACCCGCCGACCGATGCGCAGAACTTCATCCCGCGCCTTGCCAAGGGCATGCAAGGCCAGACGCTGGACAGCGTGCGTGAAGGCCTCGATCGCTGGTATGCGGCCAATCCGGCCAAGCTGAAGCGGCCGGTGCTCGACACGATCTGGTTCGAGATGGCGCTGCCCGGCCTGCAGAAGAACAAGTAGCGGAGAGCGATCATGAAACGACTTCAATGGGTGGCGATCGTTGCGGCGATCACGTTGGCGAGCGCCTGCACCGACATGACGCCGCGGCAGCAGGGAACGATGAGCGGCGCGGCGATGGGTGCGGCGGGCGGCGCCGGCATCGCGGCCATCTCGGGCGGCGACGCCTGGACGGGCGCAGCCATCGGCGGCATCGCCGGCGGCGTGGCCGGGAACATCAGGGGCGGCAGGCAGCAGCAGATGGGCTGGTAAAGGCCCGTGGCATCACCGGCGCAGGCCAGGGGTTTCGTCCTGGCGTTGCTGCTTCTGCTGCCGCTGTCGGCGCTCGCACTGAGCACCTCCACCACGCGCGCAGTCAACATGCGGACCGGGCCGGATCGCTTCTTCGAAGCGTGACGGTACTTCCCGCGCGAACTTCCGTCCGAGCCTGCCGGCGAAGGCCTCGGCGAGGGCTAGGAGCGCGGCTTCAAGGTCGTGAAGTCGAGGAACGCGGTCTGTTCGAAGGACTCGTCGTGCTCCGGCGCTGGCGCCGGCTTGGCGAAGTCCATGAAATCGGTCGGATCGAAACTGATGTCGCGTCGAACCGGGACCGACGCACGCGCGTGCCGTTCCTTGGCACTCTCGCGCAACCGGGCCAGATCGGCCCGCACCTCGTCGAGCGAGCGCATGGTCTTGGCCGGTGCCGGTGCCGGGTCCGGAACCGGCTCGGCTCGCGGCGCAGCGACAACCGGCTGGACCGGCGCCGCCACCGGCTTGTGCACCTCAGCCGCCAGCGGGACTGGCTTCGACGGCAGCGCCAGGTCGACCGGTGCCATGGGTCGCGGCATGGCGGACGCCACCACGCGCGGCGCCGAACGCGCCGGCCTGCGGCCGCCGAACAGTCGCTGAAGGCGACTGCGCAGGCGATGCAATGTTCCGAGAAGAGGTGATGCTTTCATGGGCTGAGGACCGGGATTTGCGCCATTGTGTAGCGATCACAATGAAGCCGAATGGATTACATCGCTGTGTATATCGCGATTTGCGTACAAATGCACGGATCCGTTCAGCGCGCCGCCGTCACCGTCCGGCAGTCCCTGTTCCCAGCCTCGAATCGTCGACAGCCCTCAGGCCAGCTTCCACCACAGCAGCCCCGCCAACGCCGCCGGCACGGCGAAGATGCCGAGAAAGATCGGGAACTCTTCACCCCATGAATAACCGGCGGTGCTGACGCCGACCCACATGTTGACGAAGGCACCCACCAGCCAGATCGGGATGAAGAGCCCGGCACCCATGACGAGTCCTGCCCTGCCGCCCCAGGCATGCCCCAGCAGCAGGCAGGCAGCCATCAGCGCCAAGCCGCCGCCGATCACGCTGACCGTGTGCATGAGGGGCTGCTTGCTCAGCCGGCCAGTTCGCTCAAGGTCTTGCCTTGCGCCAGTGCTTCCTTCAGCCAGCGAGGCTGCGGCCCGCGACCGGTCCATGAACGGCCGGCATCGTCGCGATAGAGCACGGTCGACGGGCGGCGCTTCGTCCGGGCCGCCTTCTTCGCGGCGCGCGGGGCAATCACCGGCCCGGAAGCGACCCTGAAGTCATCGAGCGACTTGCCGGCCGCCAGCGCCTCGCGCAGCCAGCCGGGACGAGGACCGCGCCCCGACCAGGTGCCGCCGTCGCCATCGCTGAAGCGGGCCGCTGTCGCGACCGCCTTCTCTTTCCTGTTGCGCGACGCTGCCTTCGGGCTCGCGCCCGCGGCACCGAAGCCCAGTTGCGGCGCAGTCAATCCGTAATGAGCGATGGCCACCTTGATGCGCTCGACCACGCCGGCGACTTCCTTCTCGCGAAGACTGTCGGCCTGGCGCTGGAGCAATGCGATCTTTTTCTGGATTTGAACGTATGTCGTAGTCATGGGCATCACTGTGCGTTGAGAAAAGTGCCATAGCTTAGTCGGAGTGCCGCGGTTGCAACAGCGGCGATGCCTGGCCGCACTGCACCACTCAGGCAGCCAGGAATTTCATGAGGAGATCCTTCGCGTGATTCTTGAGTACGATGCAGACCCGCCGCAGCACGCCTGCGACGGCGCATCCGCCGAGCGCTTCACCGGCCTTCGAGATCCTGCGCCCACGCATCCCGTTCCGACCATGACCGCCGCCAGAAAATCCGCCGCCTCCTCCACGCCCTGCCTGCGGGTATCCCCCAGCGGCGTCCACGGGCTGGGCGCATTCGCGACCCGGGACCTGCCCGCCAACGCCATGCTCGGTCTCTACGAAGGCCGTCGCTACACGGCCGAAGAGGTCGCCGCCCGCCAGTGGAACGACCAGCTCACCTATCTGTTCATGCTCTCCAACGAGGAGGTCATCGACGGCGGCAAGGGCGGCAACGCGACCCGCCACCTGAACCACTCCTGCGACCCGAACTGCGAGGCGGTCGAGGAATACGACGAGGCGGGCCGCCTGGTGCTCAAGTTCCAGACGCTGGTGCCGGTCGAGGCCGGCGACGAGCTCTTCATCGACTACGGGCTCACGGCCGACGACGGCTCGTCGCCTTCAGACTATCCGTGCCGCTGCGGTGCCGCCAGCTGCCGCGGCACGATGCTGGATGTCGCGCCCCTCACCGAGGGGCCCGCGGACCTGGTGGCGCCGTAGCGCTCAGCGCAGCGGCAGTGCGAGCGTTGCGGCCAGCGGCAGCGCGTCGATGCATTCACCGCTCGCCACCACCACGGCCCGGGCCTGTGCGCTCTCCGACAGTGCGCTCCAGAGGCAGCGGATCGAAGCGGCGTCGAGGCCACCGGTCGGCTCGTCGAGCAGCAGCAGCGGGCGACTCGACGCCAGCGCCGCGGCCAGCCAGACCTTGCGCTTCGAGCCGGTCGACAGCATGAACATCGACTTGTCGAGATGCGGGGCCAACGCGAAGCCGTCGACCAGCCGCTGCCACGTCGCCGCGTCGAAGCCTGCATCGCCTTCGCGCAGCGCGGCCGTGCAGGCGCGCACCGTGAGCGCATCGAAGGCGTCGGTGGCAGGATCGACGAAGAAGACGCCGCGCCGGTAGGCCTCGGCGTCCGTGTCGAGGCGGGCGCCGTTCAGTGTCAGTTGCCCACGGGCGGCCAGGGTGCCGGCCAGCACGCGCAGCAGGGTGGACTTTCCGCTGCCGGTGTCGCCGTGCAGGAGCGTCACGCCCGGGCCGATGGACGCTGTCCAGCCGGTGGCGAGTGGCTGCTGTCCGGGGTAGGCAAAGCCCAGGTTCTCGGCTTGCAGGATCACGGGAAGATTGGACTCACCGACGGTGCGCCCTTCACCAGACGCCGCCGCGCCTTGACCGCATTGGCCAGCCCCTCCAGCACCGGCACCGTCTGCGCGAAGCCGATGCAGGCGTCGGTGATCGAGACGCCATGCCGGAGCGCCACGCCCGGCCTCAGGTCCTGCCGCCCTTCCTCGAGATGGCTCTCGATCATGATGCCGGTGATGCGCTTCTCTCCGGCCGCGATCTGCGCCGCGACGTCTTCGGCGACCACGATCTGCCGCTGGTGCTGCTTGCTGCTGTTGCCATGCGAGACGTCGATCATCACCTGCGGCCGCAGGCCGTTGGCCTCCAGCGCCTCGCAGCTCGCCGCCACGTCGGCGGCGCAATAGTTGGGCGCCTTGCCGCCGCGCAGGATCACGTGGCAGTCGTCGTTGCCGCGAGTCTCGAAGATCGCCGCCATGCCCATCTTGGTCATGCCCATGAAGGCATGCGGTGCGCGGGCCGCGAGGATCGCATCGGCCGCGACCTTGACGCTGCCGTCGGTGCCGTTCTTGAACCCAACCGGACAGCTCAGGCCCGAGGCCAGCTGGCGATGGCTCTGGCTCTCGGTGGTGCGGGCGCCGATGGCACCCCAGGCGATCAGGTCGGCGATGAACTGCGGGCTCAGCAGGTCGAGGAACTCGGTGCCGGTCGGCAGGCCCAGCGTGGTCAGTTCGAGCAGCAGGCGCCGCGCCCGCTCCAGGCCTTCGTTGATCGCGAAGCTGCCGTCCAGGTGCGGGTCGTTGATGTAGCCCTTCCAGCCCACCGTGGTGCGCGGCTTCTCGAAGTAGGCGCGCATCACGATCAGCAGGTCGTCCTGCAGCGAGTCGGCAACCGGCTTGAGGCGCTGCGCATACTCGATCGCCTGGTCGTGGTCGTGGATGGAGCACGGGCCGACCACCACCAGCAGCCGGTCGTCGCGGCCGTGCAGCACGTCGGCGATCGCGGCGCGGCTGCCCTCGACCAGCGCCAGCGTGTTGTCGCGCACCGGCACGCGCTCCTGCAGCAGCGCAGGGGTCATGAGCGGGCGGACGGCGCCGATGCGCACGTCGTCGATGCGGGTGGTGTCGAGCGTGCTGTCGCGGGAGCCGATTTCGGCATCGTGGAGGGGATCGTCGAGGCGGGACATGGTCGTGGCTGTGGGTTCAGGCTGAATTTTCCCCGATTGTCCTCCGGACGGCGCCCGTGGCAGGCGCCTGTCGCCGGCGCCCTCAGCCCGCGCGCTTGCGGCGCGGCCGCAGGGCGGCGGGTTCGCTGAGCAGCGCCTGGGCGATCCCCGGCACCACCTCGATGCTCGGACGCTTCACCGGCGCGTGCCAGGTGAGCTCCTGCCACAGCGGCAGCACCATCAGCGCCGGGCTGGCATTTGCAAGGTCGGCCAGGCTGTAGCGGTCGAGCTCGTCGAGAAAAGCCTGCATCGCCCGCGCCAGCACCGCGGCCAGCTCGCAGCCGCCGGTCAGGACGCAGCGATTGCCGTCGCCGAAGCACTCGACCAGCGCGAAATCGGTCTCGAGATGGCGAACGATGGTGCCGATCCTGAGCTTGGAGGGATGCGCCGACAGCCGCATGCCGCCGTTGCGGCCGCGCACGGTGTCGACCCAGCCCGACTTGCCCAGCATGTGCGTGACCTTCATCAGGTGTGCATTCGAGATGTCGAAGGCCTTCGACAGGTCGGCGATGGTGACCAGCGAGTCGGTGCGGGTCGCAAGCACCAGCAGAACGCGCAGGGAATAGTCGGTGAAGAGGGTCAGTCGCATAAGGTTTATTTTATCTATTGCTTTGATGTCTCGCCATCTATAAACTACATCTCATGTATATGTTAAAGGCACCCCCACCTTCGGGCCTGCCGGTCCTGCGGCTGGCATTCCGGCCGTTCTACCTCGGCGCGGCAACCGTCGCCGTGGCCTGGATGGCGCTGTGGGCCGGGCTGCTGAGCGGCCATGCGACGCTGCCGAAGCAGGTGCCGCCGGTCTACTGGCATGCGCACGAGATGCTGTTCGGTTTCGTCGCCGCCGTGATCGTCGGCTTCCTGCTGACGGCGGGCAAGGTCTGGACCGGATTGCAGACACCGCGCGGAGCCCCGCTGGCGGCGCTGTGGCTGCTCTGGCTGGCGGGGCGCATTGCCTCGGTGGCGGCACCCGCGCCCCTCTTCGCAGCCATCGACACGCTGTTCCTCCTTGCTGCCGCGGCGATCTTCGCCACGCTGATCCTGCGGGCGCGCAACTGGCGCAACCTGAAAGTGGTGGCGGTCCTGGCGCTGCTGGCCATCGCGAATGCGGCATTCCACCTGGGTGCGCTCAGCGCGCGATGGGCCGAACCCATGCGTGCGCTGCATGCGGGACTGGCGCTGATCGTGGTCCTGGTCTCGATCGTCGCCGGCCGCGTGATCCCGGCCTTCACCCAAAGCGCCACGCCGGGGCTCAGGATCGTCGAGCCGCGCTGGCTGTCGCCCGCGGCCGTGGCCTGCACGGCGCTCGGCCTGGCGGTCTGGGCCGCGGACGTGGCGGCGGTTTCGGGCGCCGCGGCGCTGGCGGCCGCGGCCCTGCTGCAGGCGCTGCGCCTGGCCACCTGGGCGCCGATGGCCAGCCGGCGCCGGCCGATCCTCTGGGTGCTGCACCTGTCCTATGCCTGGCTGCCGCTGGGCCTGGGGCTGTTGGCCGCCGCCCAGGCCGGCTGGATCGGCAGCGCGGCCGGCGTCCACGCCCTGGCCGTCGGCTGCGTCGGCGGCCTCGTGATCGGCATGATGACCCGCACCGCCCGCGGCCACACCGGCCGCGAGCTGAAGGTCTCGGGCGCCGAGATCGCGGCCTACGCGCTGGTGATGGCGGCGGCCCTGGCCCGGGTGGCCGTCCCGTGGCTTCCGCCGTCGGTCCAGTCCGCGACGCTGCTCGGTGCCGCCGCGGCCTGGACCCTGAGCTTCATCCTCTACCTGCTGCGCTTCGCGCCCTGGCTGCTGAGCACGCGCGCGGACGGCCGCGATGGCTGAGGCCGACAACAGCGACCGCGCCCGGCTGCGGACCCTGGTGCATGCCTTCTACGGCGATCTGCGGCAGGATGCCGAGATCGGCCCGCTGTTCGAACGCGCGATCGGGCAGGACTGGCAGCCGCACCTCGACCGGATGGTGGAGTTCTGGGCCACGCTGGTGCTCGGCAGCCGCTCTTTCACGGGCGATGTCTTCGGCCGTCACATGGCGATCCCCGGGCTGGAGCCCGCGATGTTCGCGCGCTGGCAGGCGGCGTGGAAGAAGCACACCGAGGCCCTGTTCGAACCGGCGCGGGCGGCCGAGCTCCAGCGCATCGCGGCAGGCATCGCCCGCACCCTGTCGCGGGGGCTGGCCAAGCGCGATGCGCCCCTGGGGATTGCCCGGAGCAAATAGGGCTCGGCGGCGTGATCTTTTTCCTTGGCGGGCCCGCGCGCCTTCGATTCAATCCCATGCCAGCACATGCGTTTGAAACCCCGTCGCACATGAAGCCTGAACTCAGCCTCGTCATCGAAGAACCCATTGCCGGCCACTACTACTGGATGATCGTCCGGCCCGGCGGATGGTTGAGGCTGGGGCCTTGCCAAGTGGTCGATTCGGGCAGCGGGCCGCTGCCCTCCTACCAGGCCGCGCAGGCGGCGGGCAACCGGGTGCTGGCCAGTTTCCAGCCGCCCGTCGAACGCCCGACGCCGAGCGGCTTCGGCGGCGCCTGGGACATCATGACGATTCCGGGTGCGCTGACCTGAGGCTTCTTTGCCACGACCTACGCGCCGGGCCATGTCGCCAGGCGCTACGACGCCGGCGGGCGCAAGCTGTCGATGGTGCGCGGGGGCTGAGTCAGGGGGCGGAGACCGAGTCGATCTTCGCTCTCCAGAACTTCCACCAGGGCCGCGCTGCGGGCGGCGGCTCGGGCGGCAACTGCTGCAGCTGGCTGGTGCGCAGGCGCCGCCGGCACTCGACCTCGAGTGCATGGGCAATGCCGAAGGCCTCGCGGTCACCCCGCGAGGCCTGGGCCCGCCAGCTCACGGCAAGGCGCAGGAGTTCGTCGTCGTCGATGCCGGCGAGTTGCTGCGGAGTCGGTACGCTGGAACTCATGGCAGGCCGCCCCGAGATGCGCTTTTCGCGAAATGCATGGGGATGATTATTGCGCATCGACGCCAGCGCGCTGGCTGGGGCCATTTCATCGGGCGGGCGGTCAAGGTGCTGTAGCCCGCGCCACCCAGGCCGCGATCCCCGCCACGCTGCGGAACTCGTCCGCCGAGCGCGCCGGGATCTGCGCAAAGCGCGCGTTCCACATGCGTGCCAGGGCCCGGCCGGGGCCGATCTCGAGCACGCACGAGACCCGCCTGGCGGCGATGCCCTCCATGCACTCGTCCCAGCGCACGGCGTGGTCGATCTGCGCGGCGAGCGCCTCGCGCGCTTGCGCCGCACCGACGACACCGCCGGTGTAATTGCTGAACAAAGCCATCCGCGGCGCCTCGAACGGCAGCGCGGCGATGGCGCGCGCGAAGTCGTTCGCGGCCCCCGCCATCCAGGGCGTGTGCGAGGCGACGTGAACATTGAGCGGCGTGCAATGCGCACCCTGGCGCGACGCCGTCTCGGCAGCCGCGCCCAGCGCGGCGCGCGGGCCGCCGACCACGACGCTGCCGACGCCATTGCGGATCGCGATCGCCAGCCCCGCCTCCGCGCACAGCGCTTGCAGCGCAAGGTCGGCGAGCCCGCTGATCGCCAGCAGCCCGGCCGCGCCCTTCTCGGCCTCACGGTCCATCAGCGCGGCCCGCTGGCGCGCCAGGTCGATCGCCGTGGCCGGTTCGTAGACCCCGGCCACGGCGAAAGCCGCCAGCTCGCCGACGCTGTAGCCGGCGACCGCGACCGGTACGGGCAGCTGCGGTGCCAGCTGCGACCAGGCCGCGCAGCCGAGGCCGGCCAGCAGGACCTGCGCATGCGCATTGCGGCCGGCCCAGGCCGGATCGGCCAGCCGCGCACGCCAATCCTCGCCGAGCACGCGGGCCACTGCACGCAACGAGTCGTCGGCTGCCAGCCACGGCAGCATCGCCGCATGCTGCATGCCCTGGCCCGAGAAGACCAGCGCCAGGCTCACTGAACGACCTCCGTGCTGCGCACTGCGGTGCGAGCTTGCTTGGGGCGGCCCGGCGCTGCGCTCATGTTGCCTCGCAGATGCGCCGCAGCCAGCAGGCGGCGGCCAGTGCATCCGCTGCGCCCCCGGGCGACAGGCGGCGGGCCACGAAGCCGCGGTGCACCGCCTGCGCCTGCTGCAAGCCATCGGGTGCGGCGATGCCGCCGCGATCAAGGAAACGGCGCGCCGCAGCCTGCGCGAAGCGCAGGCCGTCGAGGCCGCCGCGGTGCGCCAGGTTGCTGTCGTCCAGCACCGCCATGACCGCGAACAGCGTGTCGATGCGTGCCTGCCGGGGCGAGAGGCCGCGCGAGAGCGCGCGTTCCAGCGCCGGCAGCGCGGTCTCGAAGATGACCGGGAAACCCAGCGCCGCTTCCTGCGACGCGCTGCGCAGGCCGTAGCGGCGCGCCGCGACACCGCCGGGCAGCATCGAGACCCGCAGCGCCCGCTCGGCGAGCGCATCGCCCCAACGACGGCGCAAGGCGGCGCGCAGCGTAGCCGGCCGCAGGCGCCCGCCTTCGGTCCGCACGGCACCCGCGGCCGCGCACAGCAGGCCGAGCGAGAAGACCGCGCCGCGATGGGTGTTGATGCCGCCGGTGGCGGCCAGCATGCGCTGCTCGGCCGCAATGCCGCAGGCCTCGAGCGCGGCGAACGGTGCGCCTTCGCGGCCCCGTTCGAAGATCGCCGGGAAGTAGTGGCGCAGCGCGAACAGGCTGCGCATGAAGGTATGGGCGTCCATGTCCGCGTGGCTGCCGTTGTCGACGAAGGACACCAGCCCGGGCTTGGGCGCCAGTGCCAGCTCGTCGTGCAGGGCCAGCACCGCGGCCCGGCCGATCTCGTGCGCATCCGGGCCCGGCTCGAACGGCGCAGGCGGCGCGCGGGGACACAACGCCGCCGTCATGCAAGCACCCCGTGCTGCACGCATGCGCCGATCGACGGCCCCGCCTCTGCCAGCGTCGCGCCGTCCAGCCGCTTGACCAGCAGCCGGCGCGTGCAACCGCCGCGCCAGGCATGCCATTCGCGCCAGGCGACCGCGGCGCCGTCCGGGAAGACCAGTTCGCCGTCGAGCCGCACGCGCTCGCCGCCGGCGAAATCCTGCAGTTGCCGCGCGACGGCATCGGCATGATCGACGTCGTCGACCGCGATCCACAGGTCGATGTCGGATCCCGCGTGCAGGTAGTCGAGCCCGCTGAGCAGCTGCCAGCCATGGCTGCCGTAGACACGTGCGCCCGCCTGCAGCGCGCGCAGCCCGGCGTCGAGCGCCCGCCATGCCGTGCGCACGGGGCGCGGCAGCAGGCGGCCGGCCTCGGCCGCGCGCGGAAACTCGTCGAAGCACGACAGGGCCTCGCGCGAAACCTGCAGCGCCAGCCGCCGACGGCCCCAGCGCAGCGGTGCCGGCAGGCCCAGCGCGATCGGCGCGGCATCCGCGCCCTCACCCGCCGGGTGCTGCCGGGTCACGACCAGCGGCAGCCGCTGCGAGGCCCAGTGCGAAAGGCAGGCCCGCGCCTCCTCGTCCCAGGGGCGAGCCAGCACCTCGTGCCAGCCGGCAGCGCAGAGATAGGCCAGCCGATGGCGACGCAGCGGCACCATGGCCAGCTCAAGCCGCGTCCAGCACGCGCTGGACAATGCCTGCCGCCAGCGTGCGGCCGCCACGCTCGGCGCCGTCGCGTGCGCGGCGATCGTCGGTGCCGGTCTGCGCCAGGGCGCTGCGCAGCGCCGCCGCCAGGTCGCCCTGCCAGAGGGCGCGCACACCGCCCATCGCGAGGTAGTTGCCGACCCCGGGGGCGAACACCGGGTTCGACCGCGACAGGGCCGTCAGCATGTCCTCGGGCAGCTTCGTGACGCGCGACATCGCCGGAATTCGCATGACGCGGATCTCGGCCTCCGGCAGCGCATAGCAGGCGTCGGCGATCAGGCCCGAGGTGATGAACCCGCCCGACAAGGCCTGGTCGTAGACCAGCGCGATCACCGCGTGCCCGCGGCGCCGGGCCAGGTCAATGCTGGCGCCCAGGTGGGCCATCGCGCGGTGGATGCCGAGCAGCTCGTCGCGCCGGCGCAGCTGCTGGCCCTGGGTGTCGATCAGCAGCAGGATCGGCTGGCCCGGCCGTGCGGCGATGGTGTCGAGCACCACGCGGGCTTGCGCCAGCGCCAGCGCGACGCCGATCGGCGCGTGGTTCGTGGTGCCGACCACGGTGACCGGCCGGCCGTCGAAGCGAGCTTCGCCATGCAGGAAGTCGCCATCGGGCTCGATGCCGTGGCCGGGGCCGAAGATTGCTTCGGCGAGTGCTTTCCATTCCATCGTTGTCTCCTCAGGCAGGGCGCAGCGCGCGCACCGCCTTGACGTCGAGATCCGGCACCCGCTCGGGCTCCGGGATGCCCAGCAATTGCCACAGGCGAAACGATTCGTCACCGCCGTCGGCCGCGCCGGACAGCGCGTCGAGCCGCGCCGCCAGCAGCGCGTGCTCGGCCTCCAGCGCCTCGAGCGTCAGCGCAAGCGAGGCGTCCGGCACGTTGATGGCGGCGATCGCCGCGACGCGGAAGGCGTGCACGTCGTCCTCGACCAGCGCATCGCAGTCGCCGCACAGGTAGCGGTGCTTGCCGCCCGTGGTGCGCCAGACCAGCGCCCGGTCGCGCGAATCGAATTCCTCGACGCCGTGCGAAGCCTCGATGACTTCGGGCCCCGACATCGCGAGCCGGCCGACGTCGCTCATCACGATGCGGTCGGCGCAGCGCGCCACGATGCCCATGCCGCCGAAGCAGCCGTTGGCACCGCCGATCAGCACCACCACCGGGATCCCGGCGGCCCGCACGTCGAGCAGCGCACGCATCACTTCCGACACCGCGATCAGCCCGGCGTTGGCCTCGTGCAGCCGCACGCCGCCCGACTCCGCGAGCAGCAGCACCGCGGCCGGCCGGTCGCGCAGCGCGCGGCGCAACAGGCCGACCAGCTTGGCGCCATGCACCTCGCCGACGCCGCCGCCCATGAAGGTGCCTTCCTGCGCGGCGACGAAGACCGGACGTCCGTGCAGCGTGGCGCGGCCGACCGCGACGCCGTCGTCGAAGGCGCAGGGCAGGCCCAGCTGCGCCAGGTGTGGGCTGGTCGCGCGTTCGGCCGGCGGCAGCCATTCGTGGAAGCTGCCGGCATCGAAGAGCTGCGCGATCCGCTCGCGCGCCGAGCATTCGGCGAAGCTGATGATGGTCACAGGAGTACCTCCGCGCTGCGCGCTTCGGTATTCGCCTTGGGAGCGGCCCGGCGGCTCATTGGATAACCTTCGCGCAGCAGCGCTTCGGTATTCGCCTTGGGAGCGGCCCGGCGGCTCATTGGATAACCTTCGCGCAGCAGCGCTTCGGTATTCGCCTTGGGAGCGGCCCGGCGGCTCATACGCTCAGCTCCGCCGCCGCCTGGTCCAGGCGCAGGCTGACGACCGCCGGCGTGGCGCCCATGTCGTTGATCGAGATGCGCACGCCGGCCAGCGGATGGCGCTGGTGGAAGTCGCTCAGCACGGCTTGCCAGATCGGGCCGAAGCCGCGCGCCGAGGTCTCGATGCGCACGCTGCAGTCGCGGCCGGCCGCGGCTTCGAGCAGCACCTCGAGGTTGCCGGAGCCGACCACGCCGACCAGCACCGGGGCGATGGCGCCGGCAGGCCGGCTGCCGGGGAAGGTGAATTCGAGGGACTCGAGCCCTGGGGAATGGGATGTGGACACAGCGGCCTCCTACCAGTTTCTGAAACGCCTGGGTGGCTGGTACAGCCCGCCCGACGCGCGCACCAGGTCGCGCATGCTGCGGGCCGCCAGCAGGTTGCGGGTGGCATCGCGCGGATCGATGCCGAGGTCCTGCGGCCGCCGGATCACGCCGCGGTCGCGCAGGTTCTCGACCGCGCGCCGGTCGCGCGCCAGCCCGACGGCGGTGTAGCCGGCAACGCCGCGGATCGCCTGTTCGCGCTCCTCGTCGCTGCGGCACAGCAGCAGGTTGGCGATGCCTTCCTCGGTCAGGATGTGCGAGACGTCGTCGCCGTAGATCATGATCGGCGGCAGGTCCATGCCGGCCTGCTCCTGCAGGGTCCAGGCATCGAGCCGGTCGACGAAGGCCGGCTGCATGTGCTCGCGGAAGGTCTCGACCATCTGCACCACCAGCTTCTGGCCGCGCGGCGTGCCCGCGGCGCCGCTGCGGCCCGCGCGCGCCTCGCGGCCGGCCTTGAGCC